>NZ_RCOB01000140.1:0-31692 GCF_004307665.1 Pseudomonas sp. Sample_16 | reverse complement strand
CCGACCCCAGAATCAAGGGCATGCATTCTAGTGGGTCAAACTCAAGAAGTCACCCCACTGAAAACGGGTAAAAAAACAGCAGGCAATTTATAGGTGCGAAGGCACGGATGCACTTCGCTCCGGTGGCAAATACAACCAATCACGCCAGGGCTCTGCACCAACCCTTCCTTATATAGAAGCGGTACCAGGCATCTCCCCGACAGCCAACCCGGCGAGCAAGGCCGGTGGGCAGCACGGCATCATCGAGTAACATAAATACGACGAAACGCCCTGCCCTGCGACCCAGTACCTGCAGCCGCTGAAAACTCGATCTTCTGAAACAAAAAAGGCGCCAGACTATTAATCTGGCGCCTTTCGGAATATGGGGTGGACGATGGGGATCGAACCCACGACAACGGGAGTCACAATCCCGTGCTCTACCAACTGAGCTACGCCCACCATATTGCGTAACAAAGAAGCCAAACAACTTCTTTGCTGAACTTCAATCCTGCCAATCGACATGATCGAAGCTTTATTTGGTGCGGATGAAGAGACTCGAACTCTTACGCCTCGCGGCGCTGGAACCTAAATCCAGTGTGTCTACCAATTCCACCACATCCGCGGAGTGAAGCTTTTAAAGCAAAGGCGCCAGACTGTTAATCTGGCGCCTTTCGAAATATGGGGTGGACGATGGGGATCGAACCCACGACAACGGGAGTCACAATCCCGTGCTCTACCAACTGAGCTACGCCCACCATATTGCGCTACTTGTGCCAAAGCTGCCTAATGGCGCACCCGGCAGGACTCGAACCTGCGACCATCCGCTTAGAAGGCGGATGCTCTATCCAGCTGAGCTACGGGCGCCTTGTTAGCTGTACCCTTGAAGGACTACAAACTAAGTGCTTTTCAGCCTTGCAGAACCTTGATTCCGCTCGGCCTTCTCAACCAGTGCTAGGCTGTGCCCGACAAGTGCGACGAATAGTATAGAGCGCCCTAAAGGTCGTCAAATCCTTTTTAAAAAAAATTCATTTAATTAAAGGGGTTAGAGGAATTTGCAGACCAAGCGCCTTTGCCCTCACCGCATGACATGCGAGAATGCGTTCTCTTTTTTTCCCCTCTCGATGGTTAATCACGCGCAATGACTGCACAACTAATCGACGGCAAATCGATCGCCGCCAGCCTGCGCCAGCAGATCGCCCAACGTGTCACCGAGCGTCGCCAGCAAGGCCTGCGCACGCCGGGCCTCGCGGTGATCCTGGTCGGCAGCGATCCTGCCTCTCAGGTTTATGTCTCGCACAAGCGTAAAGACTGTGAAGAGGTCGGCTTCCTTTCCCAGGCTTACGACCTGCCTTCCGAAACCACTCAAGAAGCACTGGCCGATCTGATCGATCGCCTGAATGACGATCCCGCCATTGATGGCGTCCTGTTGCAGCTTCCTCTGCCTGAACACCTGGACGCGTCCAAACTGCTGGAGCGCATTCGTCCGGACAAAGACGTCGACGGCTTCCATCCCTACAACGTCGGCCGCCTTGCCCAGCGCATTCCACTGCTGCGCCCGTGCACGCCAAAAGGCATCATGACCCTGCTGGAAAGCACCGGTGCCGATCTGTACGGAATGAATGCCGTGGTCGTCGGTGCATCCAACATTGTTGGCCGCCCGATGGCGATGGAGTTGCTGCTGGCCGGTTGCACCGTGACCGTCACCCACCGATTCACCAAGGATCTGGCTGGCCACGTCGGTCGCGCCGATCTCGTCGTCGTTGCCGCTGGCAAGCCCGGCCTGGTCAAGGGTGAGTGGATCAAGGAAGGCGCGATCGTGATCGACGTCGGCATCAACCGCCAGGAAGACGGCAAGCTGGTTGGCGACGTGATCTACGAAACCGCCCTGCCCCGCGCCGGCTGGATCACTCCGGTACCCGGCGGCGTCGGTCCGATGACCCGCGCCTGCCTGCTGGAAAACACCCTGTACGCAGCCGAAACCCTGCACAGCTGAGCCTCGCTGCATAGATGACCGGCAACACAAGGAACCCCGCCCATGGCGGGGTTCTTTTTTGCCTGCGCAGCAGCTTCGACCATCCGCCGGAAAATAACTTTTTTTTCATGTTTTCCGGGACTTTCACCTGGTACTTGAACAACCATCGACAGTTATTCAGCCATACTCCAGAATGTCGCGCTTTTCGAGAAATAGCCCGTTACAACACGGCATATCAACACTTTATGAGTCTGCCAGCGTGAAAATCCGTCTTTCCATCCTGAGCCTATTTTTTGCAGTTACAGGGACTTTCATCACGCCAATCGCCAGCGCTGGCGAAACCACTGCAGCGCCTCGATCCACCTCGCAACTCAAACTCGCTTCCGGCAGCTCTTTACTGCTGGATATCCAGACCAACAAAGTCATCTACGCCAGCAACCCCGACGTTGTCGTGCCCATCGCTTCCGTCAGCAAATTGATGACCGGCCTGGTCGTGGTGGAAGCCCGGCAGAACATGGACGAGTACATCAACATCAACATCAGCGACACGCCAGAAATGAAGGGTGTGTATTCCCGGGTAAAACTCAAGAGCGAGTTGCCACGCCGGGAAATGCTGCTGATTGCCCTGATGTCGTCGGAAAACCGCGCCGCCGCGAGCCTCGCCCACCATTATCCGGGTGGTTACGCCGCGTTTATTGCGGCGATGAATGCCAAAGCCCGGGCCCTGGGCATGACCAATACCCATTTCGTCGAGCCAACAGGTCTCTCCCCGCGCAACGTTTCGACCGCACGTGATTTGAGCAAACTGCTGATCGCCGCGCACAAGTATCCGCTGCTGACCGAGTTGAGCACGACCAAGGAAAAAACCGTTACGTTCCGCAAACCCGTCTACAGCCTGGGCTTTCGCAACACCGACCATTTGGTCCGCAAGCCGGACTGGGACATCCAGCTGACAAAGACCGGTTTCACCAACGCAGCAGGTCACTGTCTGGTGCTCGTAACGCGGATGAGCAACCGCCCGGTGGCCTTGGTCATACTCGACGCCTATGGCAAATACACCCACTTTGCCGATGCCACGCGCATGCGTAATTGGGTTGAGAGTGGAAAAAGCGCGGACGTGCCTTCGGTTGCCCTGCAATACAAAGCGGATAAAAACCTGAAACAACGTCAGAGCGGTGTCGTCGAAGCTTCAAAGTAAATACTGACAACCGCAAGCAAAAGCCCCGAATATTCGGGGCTTTTTTCTTCAATCGTTGGGCAGCGGCATCTGGTCGTCATCCGGAATGCCGTCGCCTTTGCTTGGGTCTCGCCAGCTCTGGGGATGCTCGGTTGGCGCCACCGTCGGCCGAGCCAGCGGATCGCGCATCGGGCTATCCGGATCCAGTACGGGATCGATGTCCTCTTGCGGTGTAGTGGGAACGGTTTCCGGGCGTTTATCGTTGAAACTCGAATCAGTGGACATACACACCTCCATCAGACCTGAGGTTTCAGGTCACCGAGTGGATCGTAGGGCTTTGCGGGAGCCTTAGGGTCATCGCCCGGCTTCACGTCTTTAGGCGCCTTGGCCGGTCCGATGGGATCGACCTGAGGGTCGGCGAGGTCAGGAGAATCGGGGTCGAAGCCCAGCTCATCGCCGGACGAATGCTCAGACGAATGCGGGCCAGCGGGAGTATTGGAATGTGCCATGAGCGCCTCCTGATCGCGGCCCGAAAAGTACGGGCCTTGATAGTCAGAGGATACCGCTGCGCAGGGGTGCCCGGCAGATGACGAACGGGCTTAATGGGCGCCCAAGGCTTTTTTGGCTTTTGCCGCCGCCTGCTCCTGGCCGGCCTGGGCGAGATCGTTTGCCGCCTTCAGCCAGCGCTGCTGGTCGACGTCGGCGGGAATCTGCGTTGGCGCCTGAATCAACACCGCCCAGCCACCCGCATCCTTGAATGCCGATTCGAACGAACCGAAGCTCATCAGCAGCCGCTGATCCATCCCGGCTCGCAGTAATACAGTCTGCTTCTGCCGGTTGTACCCCGTGAGAATGGCATAACGCGGCTCGGACCAAAGCGCCGAACCTTCGGTAAACCGCACCATGACCGGATACCCGGCCGCCACCTGAGTCAGCAAGGCGGGCAAGTCGCTGTCCAGCGGATAGACCATCATTCCGTACTCGCGGGCGAGGTTTTGCATGTTCTGTTGCAATTGGGCCTCGGCGCCCGGCAAACGCAGCGGTTTATCCAGCAGGCCCGGAGTGATCACGATGCCTTGCTGGGACAACATGCTCGCCAGCACCTGCGGCCCGCTTTGATTGGCCACGCCCTTGTAGAAGCGACCACTGAGCTCCACCCGTTCCGGCAGACGCTTGATTTGTGGTGCCACGCTCCCCGCGCAGCCCGCCAGACCGGCGACACAACCCACGATGACCGCCACTGAAAGCATTCGAGAAATTACCCGCACCATCATCACTCTCTTGTTCAGACGCCAGGCAATCCGCTTCCCGGCTTGGCCGTCGATCATAGGACGCCACGAAGCATCGGTATAGCCTTAACCGGTAGTTGGCTGGTTTGCATAGAGCGAACTGGTTGATGGCTGTCGACCTTCGGTCAATAGCCTGAAACACGACAGCGACTAGACTGTCACTTGCATAGCGTGTCCGCCCGCTGCAGGGCAAAGAGGAGGCATCGATGAGCCTGATTATGACAATCGTGATGTTGATCAGCGGCTGGTTGGCCGTAGCCGCCGCCATGTTATGGGGCGTTCTGCGCGTTACCCGCCGGCACCATCCTTCAGCTCATTCAGCACCCGCGCCGAAAGCCAAAGAACCAGCCGCACACCACGTCACCGCGCACTGACGTATACCGGATGTAAAAAAACGGCCGCCTGGACTCTCTTGAGTTCAGGCGGCCGTTCATTTAGCGAAGATTAAGCTTCAGCAGCTACACGCTTCTGTCTCGCCCGGCGAGACATCATGTTCAGCACTTCGATAGCAGCCGAGAATGCCATGGCGGCATAAACGTAGCCTTTCGGTACATGGGCGCCGAAACCTTCGGCGATCAGCGTCATGCCGATCATGATCAGGAAGCCCAGGGCCAGCATGACCACAGTCGGGTTGTCGTTGATGAACTTGGCCAGTGGATCAGCCGCCAGCAACATCACCAGTACCGACACCACGACCGCAATGATCATGATCGGCAAATGCTCGGTCATGCCGACGGCGGTAATGATGCTGTCGATAGAGAACACCATGTCCAGCATCAGAATCTGACCAATGGCCGCGGCAAAGCCCAGGGTCACGGTCGAGGTTGCCGACTTCGGATCTTCCGGCGCCGGGTCCATGCTGTGATGGATCTCGGTGGTTGCCTTCCACAGCAGGAACAAGCCACCAGCAATCAGGATCATGTCTTTCCAGGAGAACGCATGGCCGAAAATTTCAATGACCGGCGCGGTCAACTGGACAATGAATGCGATGGTGCTGAGCAAGCCCAAGCGCAGGATCAGCGCCATGCCGATACCGATGCGCCGCGCTTTCTGCCGATGCTGCTCGGGCAGTTTGTTGGTCAGGATCGAGATGAAGATCAGGTTATCGATGCCGAGCACGATTTCCATCACCACCAGGGTGGCCAAGGCAACCCAGGCAGTAGGGCTGGCGGCTAGCTGTAAAAGGTATTCCATGGGTCAGTCCTGGCTCGCTGTAAGACGGTTTAGATTTCCTGGGAAGAAGATTCGGTTTTTTCCGATTCTTTTTCTGATTCTTTTTTGCTGATCAGTCCGCCAGTGGCGTCACTGAGCGCCTGTTCGGCGGCTTTGTGGGTATCGTCTATGGCCTGCTTGGCGCTTTCCGCCGCCTTGCCCATCAATTGCTGAGCGCTTTTTTCCGCCTGGTCGCAACCGGCCAACACCAGTAAAGATGAGATCAACAACGCCGTAGCTTTGAATTTCATGATGCTTCCCTCGATAGAACGAACGGGACCGAAACGATGGCCCGTTGATAGCGAGGCATTCTAGGGAGATGAATACTTCAGGAAAATTCGTTTTTTTACCGGCTATACTTCGGTTTTTGCGAACTATGAAAACGACATGCTCAACTATCGGCAATTACATTACTTCTGGGTCGTGGCCAAGACCGGCAGCATCGTTCGCGCGTGCGAACAACTGAACCTGACGCCACAGACCATCAGCGGGCAAATTTCCCTGCTCGAACAAACGTACGGAATCGAACTGTTTCGCCGGGTCGGAAGGCAACTGGAACTCACCGAAGCCGGGCGGCAGACCCTGCCCTACGCCGAGCAAATGTTTCAGCTGGGCGGTGAGCTGGAGCTGATGCTGCGTGCGCAGCCCAATGAACAGCAGATTCTGTTCCGGGTCGGCGTCGCCGATGTAGTGCCCAAATCCATCGTCTATCGGCTGATTGCGCCAACCATGGAATTGAGTGAACCGCTACGCATTACCTGTCGCGAGGACAAACTGGAGCGCCTGCTTGCCGACCTCGCGATCCAGCGCCTGGACCTGGTGATATCCGACAGCCCGATGCCGTCGCACCTGGATATCAAGGGCTACAGCCAGAAACTCGGTGAATGCGGGATCAGTTTTTTTGCCACCCCTGAGCTCGCGGCACAATATGGCCAGGATTTCCCCCGCAGCCTGCATGGCGCGCCTTTGCTGATTCCGGGACCGGAAACCGTGGTCCGCAGCCGTTTGCAACGCTGGTTCGCCGAACAGCAAATTCAGCCGCAAATTGTCGGCGAGTTCGACGACAGCGCGTTGATGCAGGCCTTTGGTCAATCCGGCAGCGGGATTTTCATCGGCCCGAGCGTGATCGCCGATGAAGTGAAACGCCAGTGCGGCGTGGAAGTGATTGGCCAGACCGACGCGGTGAGCGAGTCGTTCTACGCCATTTCGGTGGAACGCAAGGTCAAGCACCCCGGCATTGTCGCCATTACCGAAGGTGCCCGACGCGAGTTGTTTACGGCGCTGTGACCACTTCCCGGGGCTTGAAGGTCATCAGGGCGATGGCCAACAGGATCGATGCCAGGATAAAAGCCGCCGCGGCAAAACCAAGGCCTTGCAGGCCTACACTGTCGATCACCCGGCCGCCGATCATGGCGCCCAGGCCAATACCGAGGTTGGCCCCGGCAATGTTCAGCGAAGCAGCGAACGCCGGCGCCTGCGGTGCCGCCTTCATCAAACGCACATGGCTGACCAGGAACATCGCCGCCTGCGTCACGCCCCAGATGCCCATCGCCGCCGCCAGCCCCACGGGCGAATGAATGTTCGGCACCAGCGCCACCAGCCCGGCGATCATGAATGCGCAAAACATCATCGACGCCATCAGCGGATGACGGTCTACCGCGCGACCACCCAGCGAATTGCCGATCAACCCGACCGCGCCGAAACCCATCAGGCACCAGCCAACAACGGTGCCGTTGAAGCCGGCCAGGCGCTCGAGGATGTCCGCCAGATAGGTATAAGCAGTGAACATGCCGCTGAACACAATCACCGACAACAACACGTGACCGATCATCAACGGGCTGCGCAGGATCTTGAACTGCGAAAGGAAACTCACCTGATGTTGATGCAGGCTGGTTTTTGGCAAATAGATAAACAGCAACAACGCTTTGGCAAACGCGATGACAGCCAGGATCGCGAAAGCACTGCGCCAGCCGAAGGCATCGGAAATCAGTGTGCCCACGGGTATGCCGAACACCGTGGCGCAGACAATACCGAAGCCGATCTTGGCAATGGCTCGTCCCGCGTAGTCCGGCCCGACAATATCGACCGCTGTTTCACTGGCCAGGGCCCAGAACACCGGCAACCCCAGCGCCGGGATCAGCCGCGCGAACGCCATGACCCAGATATTCGGCGCCAGTGCCGCCAGTGTGTTGGCCAGACCAAACATGATCAACACCGAAATAAACAGCTTGCGCCGCTCGAATCGCGCGAAGTACGCCGTCAGAAATGGGCCGAAGGCAGCAACAGTGAAAGCGAACAGCGTCACCAGCAGACCCGCTTGCGGGATGCTGACGCCTAGATCACGGGCGATGGCCGGCAACAGGCCGACGATGACGAACTCCGTGGTCAGCACCGTGAACCCGGCGGCAGACAACAGAAGGATGGGCAACAGCATGCAAAACTCCAGAAAACGAGAACACCAGCGATAGCCCGAAGGCTCACTGGCAATATGAAAATGAGGATGGCGAATCTTAACAGAGTGCTTGCGGATGCGGTTGCACGAACCTGCAATTCGCGTTGAATGCCGGGGTGGCAGTTCGTCACAGGTCTGAAGGATCGCACCTACGCTGTGATAAAGTCCGCGCCCTGAAAAATGTACACCCTGTGGTGAATGTCCGGTCGGTTAGTCGAGACACCCATGGCGAGGGAGCTTGCTCCCTCGCCACAGGAATCAACGCTGGCATTTGCCCTGTGTTTCCTTCTCGGTTTCCTGCCTGCGGCCTGCCCTGTTTGTTGCCGCAAACCTGCGAAACCATGCATTAATAAAAATCAGAGATGCTGTTTTATGACTGCTTCATCCCCTTCTCTATTACACCGCATTAAACGCTTGAGCCTGGTCACGCAGATCGTGATCGGCCTGATCGCCGGTATTACCCTGGCGCTGCTTGCCCCCGACGCGGCGAAATCCACGGCGTTCATTGGCAAAGTGTTTGTCTCGGCACTGAAAGCTGTCGCACCGATTCTGGTGTTCATACTGGTGATGGCGTCCATCGCCAACCACAAGCACGGCCAGGAAACCCATATCCGACCGATTCTGTTCCTGTATCTACTGGGGACGTTCGCCGCTGCAGTGGTCGCGGTGATTGCCAGCATGATGTTCCCGTCCAGCCTTGTGCTGTCGACGCAGGACGTGGCGGTGACAGCGCCGGGCGGCATTGGCGAAGTGATGCAAAGCCTGCTGTTGAGTGTGGTGGATAACCCGATCAGTGCGCTGATGAATGCCAACTTCATCGGCATCCTGGCCTGGGCCATCGGCATGGGTATCGCCATCCGCCATGCGGGCGACACGACGCGTGAAGTGCTGGGCGACCTGTCCAACGGCGTGACGGTTATCGTGCGACTGGTCATCAGCTTCGCGCCGCTGGGGATTTTCGGCCTGGTGGCTTCGACCCTGGCGACGTCGGGTTTTGGTGCCTTGATCGGCTATGCGCATCTGTTGGCCGTGCTGCTGGGTTGCATGTTGTTCGTAGCCCTGGTGATGAACCCGCTCATCGTGTTCTGGAAACTGCGCCGCAACCCGTATCCGCTGGTACTGACCTGCTTGCGCGAGAGCGGCATCACCGCATTCTTCACCCGCAGTTCGGCAGCGAACATTCCGGTCAACCTGGAGTTGAGCAAGCGTCTGGGCCTGCACGAAGACACCTACTCGGTGTCGATCCCTTTGGGTGCGACCATCAACATGGCCGGTGCTGCGATCACTATCACCGTGCTGACGTTGGCGGCCGTGCACACACTGGGGATCGCCGTGGATATCCCGACTGCGATTCTGCTCAGCGTCGTCGCGGCAATCTGCGCCTGCGGCGCTTCGGGTGTGGCGGGTGGTTCGCTGCTGCTGATTCCACTGGCGTGCAGCCTGTTCGGCATTCCAAGCGAAATCGCCATGCAGGTGGTAGCCGTTGGTTTCATTATTGGTGTGTTGCAGGATTCGGCGGAAACCGCTCTGAATTCTTCCACTGATGTGCTGTTCACGGCGGCGGCTTGCCTGGGTGAAGAGCAGAAAGCCGAACGGCTGGCGTAGTACATCGCCACTCCCACGGCAGATCGCTTGCCCATGAAAAAGCCCCCGCAGCCAAAGGCTCCGGGGGCTTTTTTACATCTGGACGGTTTAGAACGCGCCCATGTAATCGCGCTTGCCCACTTCCACACCGTTGTGGCGCAACAGTGCATAAGTAGTGGTGACGTGGAAGAAGAACTGCGGCAGGCCGTAGGTCAGCAGGTAAGCCTGGCCAGAAAAACGCTTTTCTTTCGGCGTGCCAGGACGGGTGACGATCTCGATGCCTTCCTTGCCATTGATCTGCTCAGGCGTGAACTCGCCGATGTAGGCCAGAACCTTGGCGATCAGCGCTTGCAGCTCGGCGAAAGTGGTTTCGGTGTCGTCGTACTTCGGCACATCAACCTCGGCCAGACGCGAAGAAACGCCCTTGGCGAAATCGACGGCGATTTGCACCTGGCGCACCAGCGGGAACATGTCCGGGTACAGGCGGGCTTGCAGGAAGGCGTTCGGGTCGATGTTCTTGGCGGTGGCGTGGGCCTCGGCTTTTTTCAGTACATCGCTCAGGGCGTTGAGCATTTGCTGGAAAACAGGAACGGAGGCGTCGTACAGGGAAATGGTCATGGCAGTCTCGCGTGATGACAGGAGGAAACGTGGGGCCGATTATAGCCATGCGCGACCGTCCTGCGGCTTGTCTTTTATCCTGCAAGGATTAGGCTAGGCTGCTTCGATGGCACAGGGAAAAGCGCGATGAGCACTGAACAAGAACAGACCTTTGACGAACCACGCCTGAACGGCACGGAAATCCGCATTCTGGGTTCGTTGATCGAGAAACAGGCCACCAGCCCGGAAACCTATCCGCTTACCCTCAATGCCCTGGTGATTGCCTGCAACCAGAAAACCAGCCGCGAACCGGTGATGAACCTCACTCCCGGCCAGGTTGGGCAGAGCCTGCGTGCACTTGAAGGACGCGGTTTCACCAAACTGGTGATGGGCAGCCGCGCAGATCGCTGGGAACACAAAGTCGACAAGGCGTTGGAGTTGGTGCCGGCTCAGGTGATTCTGACCGGGCTGATGTTTTTGCGCGGACCGCAGACAGTCAACGAACTGCTGACCCGCAGTGGTCGCATGCATGAGTTTGAAGATGCCGAACAGGTGGTGCATCAGCTCGAGCGCTTGATTGCGCGAGGGCTGGCGGTGCTGATTCCGCGACAGGCGGGGCAGCGCGAAGACCGTTATACCCATGCACTGGGCGATCCGGCTGATATCGAGGCGATTCTCGCGGCGCGGCAGAACCCGTCGGAACGCGGCGCCGGCAGCGGTGTTTCGGTTGAGCGGATAGAGGAGCTGGAGGCGCGGATTGCGGCGCTGGAAGAGCGGCTGGCGCGGCTGGAATAACCGATCGGCTGGTCACCTTGGTGTTGGATTTAGCGCCGTCATCGCCAGCAGGCTGGCTCCCACATTTGGATTGCTTCCATTGTGGGAGCCAGCCTGCTGGCGATGAGGCCGACGCAAACATATAAAAACCAGGATTTATCAACCCCGCGCAAACGCCACCGCTTTCTGAAACTGTTCCTCTGTCGGGCGAACGCCGGTGTACAGCACAAACTGCTCCAAGGCCTGGATTGCAATCACTTCCAGCCCGGTAATGACCTTCTTGCCCTCGGCACGCGCCCGCACGATCAGCGGGGTTTCCGACGGTATCGCCACCACATCGAAGACGATATCCGCAGCCTTGATGACTTCGACGTCGAAGGCCAATTTACCGGCTTCTGCCCCGCCATCCATGCCCACCGGGGTTACGTTGACCAGCATCTGCGGACGACGGGTACCCAGGTCCGCTTGCCATTCATAACCCAGGGATTGGGCCAAAGCGCGGCCGGCGCGTTCGTTACGGGCCACGATCAAGCCGTTTTTGTAACCACCGTCACGCAGGGCACTGGCAACAGCCTTGGCCATGCCACCGCTGCCGCGCAGCGCAAACGAAGTGTCCTTGGGCACTTCGTGGGTTTGCAGCAGTTGGGCCACGGCAATGTAATCAGTGTTGTAGGCCTTGAGATGGCCGTCGGTGTTAACGATGGTGTTGATCGATTGAATGGCGGCGGCGGAAGCGTCCATTTCATCGACCAAGGCAATACAGGCTTCCTTGAACGGCATGGACACGCCACACCCGCGAATGCCCAGCGCACGAATACCGCCCACGGCACCCGGCAGATCCTGACTGCTGAACGCCTTGTAATAGAAATTCAACCCCAACTGTTCATACAGATGATTGTGAAATCGCAGGCCAAAGTTGCCGGGGCGCCCGGAAAGTGACATGCACAACTGAGTGTCTCGATTGGGGTTCATCTGCATGAAGATCTCCTTCTAACGCACTTTCAGATGGACGGGATTAGCCAGCCCAAGGGTTCTGATCAATGATAATCGCGTACCTGTCGGCGGCACCTGCAACCGTCAGAAAACCGGTACAGACCTTACACAAAATTTACCCTGCGGCTGTGCTGATTTTCAAAAAAACGCTGTCTTAGAAGTATCCCCGCGACAAACCTTGAGTCTATTGCAGACACAAGCGCTGGGGCGAAGAAGCGAGGAACTATCATGATCCGTACAATCCCCACAGTGGCCTTGCTGATCGGCGCTCTGACTATCGCCGGGCAGGCAGAGGCGCATGGCGGTGGCGGCGGCGGTTGGGAAGGCCCGGCGGTATTTGGCGCGATCGTGGGCACGGCCATCGTTGGCTCGGCCATCATCAACAGCAACCGACCGGTGTACGTCGCGCCGCAACCGGTCTATGCCCAGCCGGCCCCGGTCTATTACGCACCGCCACCGCCTCCGGTCTACTACCAACCGGCTCCTGTGTACGTGCAACAGCCGATCTACTACCGTCCGGCGCCGGTCTATTACGGACCACCCCGTGGCTATTACGGCCCACCCCGCGGTTACTATCGCCCCCGTTACGGTCACTACTGACTGGTTCATCAAGCCCCGCAGTGACGGCTAGATGCTGTTCACTTAAAGCATCCTGTGGCGAGGGAGCTCGTCTTTGAGTGAGCAATATTGCGCTGTGATAGCGGGGCTTTTTTGGCCCGTTGTTTCGTCCTGAACAACGCTTTCACCTTCTGACTTATCATCAGGCTGGTCTGAATAAATCTCGCCGAGGTCGCTCTCGGGACAGCGGGCCGGGCATAAATGGGCAACAGTGTCTCGACACTGTTTCTGCCGCGCGGCAGCCAACGGTCATATTTATGTCATGTCAGGTCTGCAAGCTCGGGCCTGTCCGTCTAGAACAGGTTGATAACAACAAGGACGACCTCATGCCAACGCAAAATCCGCACCGCATTGTCGGCCTGTGCACTTCAAGCAAGGTGTACAACGCGCTGACCGAACTCAAGCACCTGGAAGGTCATCGCAGCGCCAAGTTCCTTTCGCTGCTGACGCAAAACCTGGTGCGCAAAGGCCTGCTCAATGAGCAGGAAGTGGTGCACATGCTCGACCAGGTCGTCGAATGAGCGACAGCGGGTCAATTGCCCTCACTCGCATCAATGACCACTATCGAAAACGGTGATTGTTCGTAAAAACCTGCGCCACGTAAGGTAGCCCCATAGATTGATGGAGGTTACTTATGATGTCTCAAGTTCAGATCATGTCCGTTATCGGCAGCGCCGTCCCTGCACCGCTCAGAGCGCTGGGCATGCTTGCCTGCTGGTATCTCGTCCAGGATGGCGAACAAATCAGCGGCCCGCTCACCTCACTGCCCGATGCCCAGGCGCTGTCGCAGCAAATCAGTGCTGGCCAGCAAGGCAAGCTCAACGCCTAAGGCAACTGAACCCGCGGCTTGGTCTCGATGAAAATCGCCCAGCTCGACATGAACAGTGCGGCAATCAACGGCCCGATGACAAAGCCGTTGAGACCGAAGATCGCCAGGCCACCCAAGGTGGAAATCAGGATCATGTAATCGGGCATCTTCGTGTCCTTGCCCACCAGGATCGGTCGCAGCACGTTATCGACCAGGCCGATCACGAACACACCGAACAAGGCCAATGTCACGCCTTGCCAGATCGCCCCGGTAAACAGGAAAAACGCTGCCACCGGCGCCCAGACAATCCCGGCCCCCACAGCCGGCAACAGCGACAGAAACGCCATCAGCACTGCCCAGATCAAGACACTGGGAATATCCAGAAACCAGAAGATCAAACCGCCCAACGCGCCCTGCGTGATCGCCACCACCAGATTGCCCTTCACGGTCGCCCGCACCACGCGGTTGAACTTGAGTTGCAAACGGCGCTTCTGGGTTTCCTCCAGCGGTACGGCCATGCGCACCTTGCGCGCAAGTTCGGCACCGTCACGCAAGAAGAAAAACAGCAGGTACAGCATGATGAAAAAGCTGACGATGAACTCGAACGTCCCCTGACCAAAACTGAACACCTGGGTAGCAACGAATTCATTGCCGGACATGGCGCTCTTGATGATTTTCTCCCGCAGCCCATTCAGTTCGCCCATTCCGAAACGGTCGAGCAAATGCTGGAAGTAGGCCGGCAGGCTGTGTTTGAACTGCGTCACGTAGCCGGCTATGTCCAGTTCACCACTCTCGATCTTCTGGTAGACCGCTGTTCCTTCCTGCACCAGAAAGATGCTCAGGACAATCACCGGCAGGATCGCGATCAACAAACAGATGCTCAAGGTGAGCATGGAGGTGAGGTTGCGCTGCCAGCCGAATTTCAATTGCAGCCTTCGCTGTAGAGGGGCGAACAGAATCCCGAGGATCACCGCCCAGAATACGGCACCGTAAAACGGCAACAATATCCAGATGAAAGCAACGCTTACCAGTGCCAGCAGGATCGTCAACGACCTGTCTTTAAGTGTTTCTTCGTTCATGTCCGATCCATGCCAGTCTGCCTGAACGCGAAAGTACGTCCTGTTCCTTAGGCCGCCACGGCTCGCACGAGTGCCATCCGTTTGTGAATAAAGCATAGATCCAGATCAATAAACCCTCGGAGCAAAGCGTTTACCCTGCTCGGCTTTTGCGATCGACTCACCATGAACCTCATTGCTCCGGAACTGCTCGCCCCCGCCGGCACCCTGAAAAACATGCGTTATGCGTTCGCCTACGGCGCCGATGCGGTGTATGCCGGTCAGCCGCGCTACAGTCTGCGGGTGCGCAACAACGAATTCGATCATGCCCATCTGGCCCTCGGCATTCGCGAGGCGCAGGCGCTGGGCAAACGTTTCTATGTAGTGGTCAACATCGCGCCGCACAACGCCAAGCTAAAGACCTTCCTCAAGGACCTGGCGCCCATCATCGCCATGGCGCCTGACGCGCTGATCATGTCCGATCCCGGCCTGATCATGCTGGTGCGCCGACACTATCCGCAGATGCCGATTCACCTTTCAGTGCAGGCCAACACCGTGAATTGGGCCAGTGTCGAGTTCTGGCAGCAACAGGGCTTGAGCCGGATCATCCTGTCGCGGGAGTTGTCGCTGGAAGAAATCGAGGAAATTCGTCAGCAGGTCCCGGCCATGGAGCTGGAGGTATTTGTGCATGGTGCGTTGTGTATGGCCTATTCCGGGCGCTGCCTGCTGTCGGGCTACATGAACAAACGCGACGCCAACCAAGGCAGTTGCACCAACGCTTGCCGCTGGAAATACGCTGCGCAACCGGCCACCGAGAACCTGCTGGGAGAGATCGTCCAGACGTTCGAGCCGGAACCGACCCTGGGCATCGGCGCGCCCACCGACCAGGTGTTCCTGTTACAGGAAGCCAACCGTCCGGCCGAACAGATGCCGGCCTTCGAGGATGAACACGGCACCTACATCATGAACGCCAAGGATCTGCGCGCGGTGCAGCATGTCGAGCGCCTGACGCGGATGGGGGTGCACTCACTGAAAATCGAAGGCCGGACCAAATCGCATTTCTATTGCGCACGCACCACTCAGGTTTACCGCCGGGCAATCGACGATGCGGTGGCTGGCCGGACGTTCGACCGCAGCCTGATGGCAGATCTGGAATCCCTCGCCCAGCGCGGTTACACCGAGGGCTTCCTGCGGCGCCATGTGCACGACGAATACCAGAACTACCAGAACGGCAGTTCGGTATCAGAGCGACAACAGTTCGTCGGCGAACTGACAGGCGAACGTCAGGGGCGTTTGGCGCAAGTAAAGGTGAAAAACCGTTTTGCCTTGGGCGATCACATGGAACTGATGACGCCCAAGGGCAACTTCCACTTCGATCTGCACCAGCTGCAGAACATGCAAGGCGAGCCCATAAAAGTGGCACCGGGCGACGGACACACGGTGTATTTGCCGATTCCGGATGCGGTGGATCTGAATTTCGGGCTGCTGATGCGGGATTTGTCGTAACCCTCCTATAGAGCGTCAGGCGAACTCTTCGCGCAACATCGCCACAAACGCCTCACGCGCCGGGTGCACCCCGGCGTTTTCATGCCAATAAAACAGGTTTTCAATGGCCGTCAGTTCAGCAAACTCATAGCCCACGCAACCCGCGCCCTTGGCGTATTGATCGAACACGCCCTTGGGCACCAATGCCACGCCTGCCCCGGCACTCACACAGCCGACGATTGCGCCGTAACTGGCCAGACTGACAATCGGCAACGCCATGCCCTGGCGCAACAACCAATGCTCCAGCGCCGCTCGGTACGGACAACCTTGAGGCCACATGAACACGGTCTTGTCCTGCAGATCCGCCATGTCGTGCACCGGCCCAAGCGACGTCGAGGCGATCAGCAACAGGTCTTCGCGGTACATTGGCGTACGCTTGAGATGCGAGCGCTCGACATCCACCGCGACGATTGCGCCGTCAAGTCGATGGCTCAACGTGTCATCGAGCAACTGCCCCCAACTGCCCGTGGTCAATTCCAATGCTACCGCTGGATAGCGCTTGTGAAACTTTGCCAGCAAGCGCGGCAAGCGTCCGGTAGCGGAAGACTCGATGGCGCCAATTCGCAATGGCCCGGACGGCTCAGCCATCGGGTCCACCGCACGCTTGGCTTCAGCGGTCAGTGCCAGAATCCTCGAGGCGTAGGCCAGAAAGGTCTGGCCAGACGGGCTGATACGCAAACCACGCCCTTCACGCAAAAACAGCGCCACACCCAACTCCGCTTCCAGCGACTTGATGCGCGCCGTGATATTCGACGGCACGCAATGCAACAGCTCGGCGGCACGGGCAATACTGCCAACCTCGGCCACGGTCTTGAACATGCGAATCTGCGCCAGCTCCATACATCACCCAAAGTGAATAGATAGCGCAGTATAAGTCAGTTGTGATGAACGATAAGGATTCCGATACTCGGCGCATATTCCACCGGTGCCCGACCATGAATCCTCTGACCCCCTCCCCCCTGAAAATCATCCTGACCATGCTGTTCGTTGTCGCCTGCTGGGGATACTCCCCGAGCGGCATCCACATCGGATTGCTGGCCTACGACCCTGTGCATCTGGCGTTGCTGCGCTTTCTGATCGCTTCAGTGTTCATGGCCGCGGTCGCGCTGTTGCGCGGCATTCATCTGCCGAGACTCCGAGATCTGCCACTGCTGTTCGGGCTGGGTTTGTTTGCGGTGAGCCTGCATCACGTGGCGATCAATTTCGGCCAACAGGGCGTCAGCGCCGGCGCATCGAGTGTGCTGGCACAGACGACGCCGCTGTTCAGCACCTTGCTGGCGCGCTTCGTATTCAAGGATCGGGTGAGCGTCTGGCGCTGGGGGTGCGTCGTCCTCGGATTGGTCGGTGTGATGATTGTCGTGGCAGGTGATCACGGCTTCGGCAGCATCGACGCCCATGGCTTGTTGATTCTGCTCTCGGCATTGTCGTGGAGTGTCTACTTCGCGATGCAAAAGCATCACACCGGGCGTTACGACGGCCTGACGCTGGTTTGCTACACGGTCTGGTCCGGTACTGCGCTGCTGTTGGTGTTCCTGCCGGGGCTGGCGGATCAGGTGATGAATGCGCCGCTGCGGGTACAGTTCGCGGTGTTTGCCCTGGGGGTTTTTCCGAGTGCGCTGGCGTATCTGGCATGGGCCTACGTGCTGGCGCACGTGGATCTGAGCCGGGCAACGATGACCCTGTATCTGGTGCCGCCGATGGCGATGTTGATCGCTTCTTTTGCCCTCGGTGAAAGGCCGACGCTGATGGTTGGAGTGGGTGCGGTGGTGGTGTTGATCAGTGTGTTGGCGTTGAACCTGGAGCGGCGCCCAATGCCTCGGGCGGCGAGCGCCTGATCATGAAGACAGGTTGAAAAATTGGGCCTCTTCGCGGGCAAGCCTCGCTCCTACGGATCAATTCGATACCGTAGGAGCGAGGCGTGCCCGCGAACGGCGATAACGCAATATCAGCAACCATCAACTGGGTGAAAACCGGTCCCGGCTGTTGGTCAAATGCAACCACATTGCCGCCCGTGCCGCATCCGGGTCCTGGCGCTTGATGGCGTTGAGAATCGCCTCGTGCTCAAGATTGGCCAACTGTCCAAGTTTGCTCAAGTCCACGGCGCCACGCTCGGCTGCGTTGACCCGGGTTCGCGGGATCATCGCGCTGCCCAGGTGCTGCATGATTTCACTGAAACACACGTTGCCGGTGGCTTCGGCAATCAGTAGATGAAAGCGTCGGTCGGCCTCGACGCAACTGTCATTGTTGGCCAGCAGGTTCTGGTAATCGTCGAGCGCTTCGCGCATCTGCGTCAGTTGCTGATCGGTTCGACGCGTCGCCGCCAGCGCAGCTGCCTGGGTTTCCAGGCCCATGCGCAACTCGAGGATGCTGCGCACTCCCAGCGCGGTATCCACGTTCAGCCGCAACCCCTGCTCCGGCGCCCGCTCCAGTACAAACGTGCCGATGCCGTGACGGGTTTCCACCAACCCTGAAGCCTGCAACTTCGAGATCGCCTCGCGCACCACCGTACGACTGACACCATGCTCCTGAACGATCGAGTTCTCCGACGGCAGCTTGTCACCGGGCAGCATTTGCCCGAGCAGGATGCTCTGGGTCAGCTTGGCCACCAGGTCGTGGGCCAGGTTGTGGCTGCGCTTGCGGGCAGGCGCATCGAGATTTTCTTGCATGGGCGCGTCCGAATGACATGGCTATCGAATCGTAGCACCGAGCGTTGCGGGAATCGTCAGAAAAATCGCACCAACTTGTATGACAACACTCAACAAATCCTGAATCCACCAACAAAATTACGCCTAACCTGACATCGAATCCTTCATCAAATATCCAACTTGCAGCCATTTTATTGGGCAAAACGGGTTGCAAGGCAAAAAAATGTAGTTGTATGATGTCTATCAACAACGCAACACCGTCACACCCCGCATAAAAATAACGAGTGGGAGAAAACACAGTGAATACATCCATCTCCGGGATGAACGACGAAGCCAATTCCGTGCTGAAGTCCGCCATCTCCAAAGTCAAACGCCACGTTTTGCCGCTGTTCGTCATCATGTTCATCGTCAATTACATTGACCGAGTGAACATCGGCTTTGTCCGCGCCCACATGGAACACGACCTGGGCATCGGCGCTGCCGCCTACGGGCTTGGGGCCGGGCTGTTCTTCATCGGCTACGCGCTGTTCGAAGTGCCGTCCAATATCCTTCTGCAAAAAGTCGGCGCACGAATCTGGCTGACCCGCATCATGTTGACCTGGGGCCTGGTCGCCGCGGGCATGGCGTTCATCCAGAACGAAACCCACTTCTACATACTGCGATTTCTGTTGGGCGTGGCCGAAGCCGGATTCTTTCCCGGGGTGATCTACTACTTCACCCGTTGGTTGCCCGGCGTGGAACGCGGAAAGGCAATTGCGATTTTCCTCAGCGGCTCGGCGATTGCCTCGCTGATCTCCGGCCCGTTGTCCGGATTGCTCCTGCAAATCAGTGGCCTGGGCATGCATGGCTGGCAATGGATGTACTTCATCGAAGGCATGTTCTCGGTGGGTTTGTGCGCCTTTGTCTGGTTCTGGCTGGACTCCAAACCCCACGACGCCAAATGGCTGACCCGCGACGAACAGGACGCGCTGGTGAAAGCCATCGACGATGAACAACTGGCCCGCGAAGCCGCGACGCCGGTCAAGCCGTCGCTGGGCAAACTGCTCAAGGACCGGCAGATCATCCTGTTCTGTGTGATTTATTTCTTCATCCAGCTGACCATCTATGCCGCGACCTTCTGGCTGCCGAGCATCATCAAGAAAATGGGCGACCTCAGTGACTTCCAGGTCGGGATGTTCAATTCGATTCCATGGTTGCTGTCGATCATCGGCATGTACGCCTTCGCTTCGTTGTCGGCCAAATGGAAGCACCAGCAAGCCTGGGTCGCGACCGCGTTGCTGATCGCCGCCGCGGGCATGTTCATGTCCACCACCGGCGGGCCGATCTTCGCGTTCGTGGCGATCTGCTTTGCCGCGCTGGGTTTCAAATCGGCGTCGTCGCTGTTCTGGCCGATTCCCCAGGCCTATCTGGATGCGCGCATCGCTGCGGGCGTCATCGCGCTGATCAACTCGGTGGGCAATCTCGGCGGCTTCGTCGCGCCAACCACTTTTGGCCTGCTCGAAGAGCGCACCGGTTCGATCCAGGGCGGGCTGTACGGCCTGGCCGCCACCTCGATCATCGCCGCAATCATCGTCTTCGCTGCACGCAACAAACCCAAATCCGCGCCCGCCACCGCATCGGCTGAAGCCGCACCACGTCACGCTTGAAAGGATAAGAAAATGAGCGAGCAAAACACTGCCAAAGCACCGATCATCACCAGCATGCAGATCGTTCCCGTGGCCGGACATGACGGCATGCTGCTCAACCTGAGCGGCGCCCACGGCCCGTTTTTCACCCGCAACATTGTCATCCTCAAGGACAACGCCGGCCACACCGGTGTCGGTGAAGTGCCGGGCGGCGAGCGCATTCGCCAGACCCTTGAAGACGCCCGCAGCCTGGTGGTCGGCAGCCCGATCGGCACCTATCAGAAAATACTCAATCAAGTGCGCCAAACCTTCGCCGACCGCGATGCCGGTGGTCGCGGCTTGCAGACGTTCGACCTGCGCATCACCATTCACGCCGTTACCGGCCTCGAAGCCGCGCTGCTCGACTTGCTCGGCCAGCACCTCGATGTGCCAGTCGCCGCGCTGCTCGGTGAAGGCCAGCAGCGTGATGAAGTGAAGATGCTCGGTTATCTGTTTTACGTCGGTGATCGCAATGAAACCGACCTCGCCTACCGCAGTGAACCAGAGGCCGACAACGACTGGTTCCGCGTGCGTCACGAGAAAGCCATGAGCGCCGACGCGGTGGTGCGCCTGGCTGAAGCGGCCCATGCCAAATATGGCTTCAAGGACTTCAAGCTCAAGGGCGGCGTGCTCAGTGGCGACGCCGAGATCGAAGCCGTCACTGCACTGGCTGAGCGTTTTCCCGATGCACGTATCACCCTCGATCCGAATGGCGCCTGGTCCTTGAAGGAAGCGATCCGGTTGTGCCGTGATCAGCACGACGTTCTGGCCTACGCCGAAGACCCGTGCGGGGCGGAAAACGGTTACTCGGGCCGCGAAGTCATGGCCGAATTCCGCCGCGCCACGGGGCTGAAAACCGCGACCAACATGATCGCCACCGACTGGCGGGAAATGGGTCATGCGATCCAGCTGCAATCGGTCGACATTCCGCTGGCCGATCCGCATTTCTGGACCATGCAGGGTTCAGTCCGCGTCGCCCAGATGTGCCACGAATGGGGCTTGACCTGGGGTTCGCACTCCAACAACCACTTCGACATCTCCCTGGCGATGTTCACCCACGTCGCGGCCGCCGCACCGGGTGAGATCACCGCCATCGACACCCACTGGATCTGGCAGGACGGCCAGCGCCTGACCAAGGCGCCGTTGCAGATTGTCGACGGTTGCGTGCAAGTGCCGAAGAAACCGGGGCTGGGTGTCGAACTGGACATGGACCAAGTGGCCAAGGCCCATGAACTGTACAAAGGCATGGGGCTGGGCGCGCGGGATGACAGCGTGGCGATGCAGTTTTTGATTCCGGGATGGACGTTCGACAACAAGCGGCCGTGCCTGGTGCGTTGAGTCGACGGTAGCGCGCTCATTGGCAGTAAACCCGAGCTGCTGTTGGCAGCCCGGGTTTAATGAACGGGGTCTTCCCCCCTAGAATGGCGCACACCTGAATCAACAACGGACAACATCAACATGGATCGCTTGAAAACACTCGTGGTTTGCCTGGGGCTGCTGACCGCAGGCCAGTGTGTCGCACAGGACCCCATCGAATCGGTGGTAAACGCCGCTGTAAATCCGCTCATGCAAACCCAAGGCATTGCCGGCATGGCCGTGGCCGTCACCGCCAACGGCAAGCAGCACTTCTTCAACTACGGCGTGGCATCGAAGGAAACCGCCAAACCGGTCACCGAAAACACCCTGTTCGAGATCGGCTCGGTCAGCAAGACCTACACCGCCACCCTCGCCGCCTACGCCCAGGCTCTCGGCAAGCTGTCGTTTTCCGACAAGGCCGGCCAGGTGCTTCCCGCCCTGCGTGGCAGCGCGCTCGACAACATCAGCATGCTGCAACTGGGCACCTACAGCGCCGGAGGCCTGCCACTGCAATTTCCTGCGCAATTCGATTCGGCCGAAAAAATGCTCGGCTATTACCAACAGTGGACACCGGCCTACGCCCCCGGCAGCCACCGACTGTATTCCAACCCCAGCATCGGCTTGTTCGGCTACCTGGCCGCACACAGCATGGGCCAGCCATTCGACCAACTGATGGAAAACACCCTGCTGCCGAAACTCGGCCTCAAGCACACCTTCCTCAAGGTGCCGCAGAAGCAAATGGGGTTGTATGCCCAGGGCTACAACAAGCAAGGCGAGCCTGTGCGCGTCACCCCGGGGGCGCTCGACTCCGAGGCCTATGGCGTGAAAACCAGTGCGGCGGACCTGCTCCGCTTTGTCGAAGCGAACATGCACCCGGCAACGCTGGAAAGGCCGTTACAGCAAGCCATTGCCCTGACGCACACCGGTTACTACAGCGTTGGCGACATGACCCAGGGGCTGGGGTGGGAGCTGTATCACTACCCGGTAACGCTGGATCGTTTGCTGGCCGGGAACTCGACGCCGATGGCCATGCAGGCGCATGAAGCTCAGTGGCTGTCCCCGCCGCAATCGCCGACTCAGGACTTGCTGATCAACAAAACCGGATCGACCGGTGGCTTCGGCGCTTACGTTGCGTTCGTGCCGTCGAAAGACATCGGCATTGTCATTCTGGCCAACAAGAACTATCCGATTGCAGAGCGGGTAGAGATTGCGCATCAGGTGTTGAGCGCTCTGAGTCGCTGATAGAACAAAAAATAAAAGATCGCAGCCTTCGCCAGCCCCTAAAACGAATCCTTTAGAGGCTGGCGAAGGCTGCGATCTTTTTGTTGGGGGTTTAAACCTGCGTCTGTGAGTTGCCAGGTGGATCAATATTGTCCAGTGCACGGTTCACCAACAACTCACCCACCACGGCCAATTGCTGAATCGACAGCGCTACATTGCGGTTCGAGCTTTCCAGATTGCAAGCCAGGTCCGTGGCCAGCACGTTCAGCGACGCGAGGGTCTCGCAGGCATGGCAAAGCAAAGTGACCGAATCGATATTAGGGCGAATGGTGAAGATGTGGCTGACGGGGTCGGCGTGACTTGGGTTACGCAGGCGAGCGCTGATGGCGGGCTCGGTGATGTCGGAAAGTGGTGGGGAATCAAGAGGGTCAGAGTCAGTCGGTGACTCAGGGGGGTTGGGAGTAACTTTTTTCATGAGTGAAGTTCCTTGGGCGATTGTTGAGAACTACCAATCTCACTTCCACATGAGGGTGGCAGCTGTACGCGGGTGTGGAAGACCAGGCCAACCACCAAAACCCGGCGCACTCGAAAGTGCTCCCGCGCACAGCCACCAAAACGCGGCAATGTTGACATAAAAAATGTCACCACGCGCTTTAGGGCATTGGTAGATGACTTGAACCACCGGACTTCCACATCCGACCACTGATTTTGCAGCGGCAGAGAAAGGTTATCGGTGCACTCCCCAGAGCACCAGTTCACCAACGCCGCCGCGTCTTGCAGGAAATCTCCGAAGCAAATGCAAGGCGTTGCCTACGGTCATTTCTTGAGCATGCTGTTACAAATACCTTTTTACTAATGGCCGTTGTGATGCAGCTCAAACCGCTGTATTTAATGGATCGCTCCAGTCTGTAAGTGGCATCGGATCAATCCACGACCGGGAATGACATAATGCGCGCGCAATTTTTCACTCCGACTGACCGCCAAAGGGCGTTGTAATGGAAATCAACGGTTTCAAGATCACGAACGTCGGGCGTTTCACAGAATTGGACGTTCATTTAGCACCCACGGCCAAGCACAACTCAAACATCACCGTTTTGGTGGGTAATAACGGCGCAGGGAAAACCACTCTTTTAAAGTCATTGGCCACTTCACTGAGCTGGCTGGTTGCCAGAATTCGTACTGAAAAAGGCAACGGCAGTTACCTTACAAATGAAGATATTCAAAATGGGACCTCTGTCGCGGTTGTTGCAATTGCCATAGTAGACCGCTTACAGACTCGCTCAGATCATTCGGAAGAAAGTCCTGAAGATGTTTTGTTCGTTTGGACCACTGCTCGGGGCAGAAAAGGTCGAAAGAGCGCAGTCCATAGCTCATTGGAACAAGCTACCCAATTGGCGGATCACTATCGCAACCGTCTAACCGCCGACGACAAAGCCTCACTCCCCCTGATCGCCTACTACCCGGTAGAACGCTCCGTCCTCGAAATCCCGCTTAAAATCCGCACTAAACACACCTTCGACCAACTCGACGGCTACGACAACGCATTGAATCGCGGTGTCGATTTCCGCCGTTTCTTCGAGTGGTTCCGCGAACGCGAAGACAGCGAAAACGAGACCGGCGTCTCCGATACGGCATTGGCCGAAATTTCGAAAAAATTCGGCAACGACAGCGACATCTGGAAAACCCTGTCCCAATTGAAGGCTTCTTCCCGGGATCGTCAGTTGACCGCCGTTCGCTCTGCTATTGCCGCATTCATGCCTGGCTTCAGCAATTTGAGGGTGCAGCGCAAACCGCGTCTGCACATGGCCATCGACAAGGACGGCGTCACGCTCAATGTCTCTCAGCTCTCTCAGGGCGAGAAGTCGATGATGGCGCTGGTCGGCGACATCGCGCGTCGCTTGGCGATGATGAACCAGTCTCTGGACAACCCGTTGGAGGGTGACGGCATTGTCCTGATCGACGAAGTCGATTTGCACCTGCACCCTAAATGGCAACGCAGTCTGATTCGGCAGTTGAGCGAGACTTTCCCCAATTGCCAGTTCGTCCTGACCACGCACTCGCCGCTGGTCATCAGCGATGCAAAAGGTGTGTTGTGTTACGTGCTCGATGACGGGGAACTGCGGGAACACAACGGCTTGTATGGGCTGGACGCCAACCAGGTGTTGCTGGAAGTCATGGACACCGATGTGCGCAACAGCGAAGTGCAAAAACGCCTGAATCAGTTGCTCAAACATTTGCAGGACGGTGATCTGGAGAACGCTAAAGGCCTTTTCGCCGCGCTTTCAAATGAGCTGCCAGAGGGGCATCTGGAACTGGCGAAGGCGGCACTGTTGATTCGCAAATTGGAGTTGCGCCGTGCGTAAGATCGACAAGGGCATGGAGCCATCATTGCTGACCCGCTTTAAAAGCTCAAACAGGACGTTGCGTTATCGAGATTTGCCTGCGGTGGAGAGTCGTTCGATTCGAACGGCGTGTATATCTGAACAGTTCGGTTTGTGTGCGTATTGCTGTCAGCCGATCACCGTGGATAACGCCCATAACGAGCACCTTGAAGCCCAGGATCGTGCCCCCCATAAAACGCTGGATTTTTTCAACATCGTCGCTAGTTGCCAGCGTCCGCGACAATGTGGTCATGGTCGAAAAACAAGGCAGTTGCCCCTTACACCGTTGATGGCCGAATGCGAAACCGAGCTGCAGTTTTATTTATCCGGACTGGTAACAGGCAAGACTGATCGGGCGAAAGAATCTATCGAGGCATTAAACCTGGGTCATTCCGAGGAAAGTAACCGAGGCCTTATCAGTGCACGCAAACAAGTGGTCGAGTCACTGATATACAGCCAAGGCACTTCGCCCGGAGACTTGCAGTTTGAGGACGATGAATTGTTGATGTTACTCATGGATGACCTGAGAGCGCCGAATGAATCGCACCTGCTCCAGCCGTTTGCCCCCGTCCTCGTCAATGTAATCCATCACTTCCTGACTCAGCGCGCAGAGCAGTAGCATGAAACAACCTTGCTTGCGTGGCGAGCGCAGGGTATCGCTCTAGCGGCCAGCAAACCTGCGTCGAGCTCTACAAGTCAGCTCAATCATCCGGCTGTTCTGGCGGTTTGGTCGGTTTCGCCGGTTTGGCGTTTTTCGCGGCTTTGGCGCCTTTGGCCGCGGGTTCGGTTTCAGCGACTGGGGTGGCCACTGTCGGCGGCGGGGTTTCTTTCTCGGCTGCCGGCAACTGGTCAACGGCGGCGAAAATCTCTTCGAGCTTGACCGTGTCCGCTTGTTCGAATTTCTTCTCGCCGTCCTTGCCGACCAGAATCACCTTGGTCTTGGCACCGGCCCCCAGCTTCAGCGAGCGGATCAATGCCGCCGTGTCTTGCGGTCCCAGGTCTTTGCCTTCGCGCTGGCCCATCAGGTTAAGGACGGTATACAGCACCATGTTGCGATCGGTGAATCCCTTGCGATTGGCCGGCTCGTCCAGCGACTTTTTCAGGCTGACCCATGTCGGATCAACCGTGCTCGGAGCGATGACGATCAGTGGCCTTGCCCTGCCCTTGTCCATGTCCAGCGGTGAGTCGCCATCGGCGGCGAACAGGGGGCTGGCGATCGCCAGCAGGGTAGCCAGGGTCAGTGACCTGATGAGCATGCGCATCTCCTTTTGATATCCACGCTCTAATGATTGCGCATCGCGGCGTTCGTTCCGGGTGACGCTCCGCAAATGTATTTCGCCTTGCCCAAAGCTTAGGTCAGGGCAGTCATTGCGCAACAGGCTGGATTCATCTGAAGCCATTACAAAGCGCTACTTGATCCACCGCGAGGCGCATTGCCGGGTGTTGAATCAGAACGCCAGTTTGTAACCGATCAACACCAACATCGTCGCCAGGCAAGGACGCAACAGCTCATCGGAGATGCGCCCGGTGAGGTGACTGCCCAGATAGATCCCCGGCAGCGAACCGACCAGCAGAAAACCCAGTACCTGCCAATCCATGTTGCCCATGCTCGCATGGCCCAGACCGGCCACCAGCGTCAGCGGGACGGCGTGGGCGATTTCCGTGCCGACCAGGCGACGGGTCGGCAGCAGCGGATAAAGGATAAACAACGCCACCGTACCCAACGCACCGGCGCCGATGGAGGTCAGTGCCACCATGGTGCCGAGCACGAGCCCGGTGATAACGGTCAGGACGTTGAGGCGCGGACCGCTTGGGTTGTAGTTGCCACCGGCGCGCTTGTGGGCGAAGTCCAGCAGGCGTTTCTTGAACAGAATCGCCAGCGCCGTGGCAAACAACACAAAGCCCAGGGCTTGCTTGATGATCGCGTTCATCGCGTCAGGGCTGGAATGCAATGTGCTGAGGAACCACAACGTCAGCATGACTGCCGGCACGCTGCCGAGGGTCAGCCAACCGGTGATGTGCCAGTCGATGTTGTTGTTCTTTTTGTGAACAAGTACGCCACTGGATTTGGTAATGGCCGCGTACAGCAGGTCGGTGCCGACGGCGGTTGCCGGGTTGATTCCGAACCATAGCAGGATCGGGGTCATCAACGACCCGCCACCTACGCCTGTCATGCCGACGATGAAGCCGACAACCAGTCCGGCCACGACCAACCCGATGTTCACTAAATCCATTGATACGTCCACATAGACCGCAGGGAAAATCTGGCCCGCAGCATAGCGATATTTCTTATAACCAGTTATATCGATGCGATCTATCTTTATGCCTAATACAGTTCCCTGCTCGCGAGGGAGGCAACGATGTCGAGCCCTTTCAGATCAATCGCTGTGTCTTGACGTTTTTCGCCAGCAGGCTGGCGCCTGCAGGGGGTTGTGGGGATTTTCACTGCACCGGGAGAAAATTCAGGAACAGCAGGCTTTGCGCATAGTTGAGGCCGATACGCCGGTAGCGCTCGTCAAGCATCTGGGTCAGCAAATCCAGGCGCGCGACGATCTTGCCGAACTCCACGGCAAAACTCAGGTTACTGCCCTCCTCCGAGATTTCGTTGGAAAACAGCATGGGCTGGCCATCCTTATTCTGTCGCTGGCTCAAAATCCAGGTGGCGATTTCGATGTTGCGGGCGGCGTTGCTGACAAACGTCGGGTTGATCGCGTCGGTCATGTAGAACTCCAGGCGATTACCGTGGGCGGTGACCAGCATGCTGCCGATGGCATAAATGAACGCGCCGACCCGGTCTCCGAGAAATTCCGGACTCATGGCAAAGCGCAACGCCGCCAGGTCTTTTTTCCCGCCCAGGGTGGGTAACGGCTGCTGCTGTTCGATGGCCATGCGCACTTGCTTGCCGGCAGTGCGGGCGTCGAGGAAGCCGGATTTTTTCAGCTCGTCGGGGTTGCGCAGGTACAACTTGCTCATCAGCAGGTAGAGGCTGTCGAGATTGTCACGCATGGCCAGCGTGGCCATGCGGTCGACGCTGGTTTGCAGGAATTCCTGGGGTTTTCCATCACGTATCTGGCTGAAAAGATCATTGCCGGGCTGATGGCTGCAACCGCTGGCGCAGAGCAGCAACAGACCGGCCAGCAGGCGAACGCGGATAAGGTTGAAGGGCAACACTCGAACCATAAGGGATAGGACTGACACATTCCTGTGCGGCGGGATTCGCCGCAACGGCTATGGATAGAGCCGGTCAATTGGAAAAAGTGCAGTGTCGGGGGTGGGCAATCGATCATCGGCAGGGAAAGATCATTTGCACTTCGAAGGAATGGCGGATGACAGGCCGTCATCGCTGGCATGCCAGTTCCCACAGGTGCTGCGAACCGACGGCTTTATTGGATGATGTCTCTGTAGGAGCAAAGCTTGCTCGCGATGGCGATCTCAAGGACGCCATCGCCGGCAAGCCGTGCTCCTACAGGTGATGGAGTGCAACTGGCAGAGATTGGTTGGCTGGCAGACCGCCATCACCAACAAGCAAACTCCCACTGCGGCGAAACCCTCAGTCGCCGTTACCGCAGTAACGGGTATCACCCAAAACATCCACAGCATGGTCGGCCCAGAACCCGCCAAGACGGAACCCAGCGGCTATCCTGATGCCAACTGTAGTGTCGAGCAAAAAGGAACCAAGCATGCGAACTCAGCAACTGGCCGGTCGCCAAGTACCCGTGATCGGCCAAGGCACCTGGCAAATGGGCGAAGACCACACCCGCCAAAAAGAAGAAATCGCCGCCCTGCGCCTGGGCATCGATCTGGGCATGACCCTCATCGACACCGCCGAAATGTACGCCGAAGGTGGCGCCGAGCAAGTCGTGGCCCAAGCCATCGCCGGCCAGCGCGACAAAGTCTTCCTGGTCAGCAAGGTCTATCCACACAACGCCAGCCGCCAAGGCATTCCCCAAGCCTGCGAGCGCAGTCTGGGCAGGCTCAAGACCGACCATATCGATTTATACCTGCTGCACTGGCGCGGCCAATACCCATTGGAAGAAACCGTCGAGGCCTTCGAACGCCTGCGTGAGGCGGGCAAGATCGGTCGCTGGGGCGTGTCCAATTTTGATGTCGATGACTTGCAGGAACTCGATGCCAAGGCCTGCGCCACCAATCAGGTGCTCTACAACCTTGAAGAACGTGGCATAGAATTTGATTTGTTACCTTGGTGTCAGCAGCACAACATGCCGGTCATGGCCTATTGTCCAATCGGCCAGGGCGGAAAAATGCTCGCCAATGCCACGCTCAAACAAGTGGCTGCCCGCCACGGTGTGACGCCCGCCCAGGTGTCGCTGGCATGGCTGCTGCGCCAGGACGGTGTGATCGCCATCCCCAAGGCGGTCCGCGCTGAACACGTGCAACTCAACGCGCAAGCGGCGCAGTTGCAACTGGAAATCGGGGATCTGGAGGCGCTGGACCAAGCGTTTCACGCGCCCAAACGCAAGCAGCGACTGGCCATGGTCTGAGCCAACGCGGTGTCAGAGGGCTTCGATATGAGAAGCACCGATCAACCGGACGACTTTAACCTGCAACGTTTTATTCAGGCACAAGACCCGGTATTCGACCGAGTCCAGGCCGAATTGAATGCCGGCCACAAACGCAGCCACTGGATGTGGTTTGTCTTTCCGCAGTTCGCCGGGCTCGGTGGCAGTGAAATGTCCCGACGGTTTGCGATCCGCTCCCGCGAAGAAGCGCAGGCCTACCTTGAACACCCCGTGTTGGGTGCCAGGTTGCGCATCTGCACCCAGGAAGTGCTGAACATCCAGCAGCGCTCGGTAGCGGCGATATTCGGCCATCCCGACGACTTGAAGTTTCATTCGTCGATGACCCTGTTCGCCCAGGTCGCTGCCGCTGACAGCCCGTTTCACCAAGCGTTGAATCAGTATTTCCACGGCATCCTGGATGACTGGACGTTGTCGCTGATGGACTCAAAACAAGCCCAGTTGCCCCCCAATCAGGGTTGAGAAATCGTCGTCGACAAACGGCAGGATCGCGTCCGCCACCGGTTGCAGTTGTTTGCTGATGTAGTGATCGTAATCGATCGGCGCGCTGCGGATCTCCAGCGGTTCGGGGCCAGCGACGGTGATCACGTAACTGATCCAGCCGCCGCTCTGGTATTGGCGGGGGCGACCCTGCTGATCGTTGTAATCATCGGCGATACGCGCCGCCCGCACGTGCGGCGGCACATTGCGCTGGTAGTCATCGAGGGTGCGGCGCAGGCGTTTGCGGTAGATCAGGCGATCATCGAACTCACCGGCCAGGGTTTTGCGCACGTACTCGCGCACGTAGTCCTGATACGGCTTGCGGTGGAAGATCATCTCGTACAGCTCTTGCTGAAACTGCCGGGCCAGCAGCGACCAGTCGGTGCGCACGGTTTCCAGGCCTTTGTAAACCATCTCGTCGCTACCGTCGGCCCGTGTGACCAGCCCCGCGTAACGCTTCTTGCTGCCCTCCTCCGCCCCGCGAATGGTCGGCATCAGGAAACGTTTGTAGTGAGTTTCAAACTGCAACTCCAACGCACTCTCCAGGCCGTACTCCTGCCGCACGTGCTCGCGCCACCACTGATTGACGTGATCGACCAGCGCGCGGCCGATCTGCGCGGCTTCCTGTTGACCATGGGCACGGCGCAACCAGACGAAGGTCGAGTCGGTGTCGCCATAAATCACCGTATGCCCCTGATCTTCGATCAACTGACGGGTACGCAGCATGATTTCGTGGCCGCGCAAGGTGATGGAAGACGCCAGACGCGTATCGAAAAAGCGACAACCGCTGGAACCGAGCACGCCGTAGAACGCGTTCATGATGATCTTCAGGGCCTGGGACAGCGGCGCGTTGTGTTCGCGTTTAGCGGTTTCCCGGCCCTCGGCGACCCGCGCGACGATGGACGGCAGGCAGTGCCGGGTGCGGGAAAAACGCGCCCCGCGAAAGCCCGGCACAGAGTCGCTGTCGTCAGGATGCTTGAGCCCTTCAATCAACCCCACGGGATCAATGAGGAACGTGCGGATGATCGATGGATAAAGACTTTTGTAGTCGAACACCAGCACCGACTCGTACAGCCCCGGTTGCGAATCCATGACAAACCCGCCGGGGCTGGCCTGTGGTGGTTTAGCGCCGAGGTTCGGCGCAACAAAGCCCTGGCGGTGCATCAACGGCATGTAGAGGTGGGTGAACGCCGCCACCGAGCCGCCCATGCGATCCACCGGCAACCCCGTCACGCTGGCGCGTTCCAGCAGGAAGGTCAGTAATTGGGTCTTGGCGAAAATCCGCGTGACCAGTTCGCAGTCCTTGAGGTTGTACTTGGCCAGCGCCGGTTTGTCCTCGGCGAACATGCGGT
>NZ_RCOB01000070.1:0-168185 GCF_004307665.1 Pseudomonas sp. Sample_16 | reverse complement strand
GTATTGACCTTATCATTCATGGCGAATGCAACATTACCGGGCTGCCGACAGCTTCCATGATTTATAAAAGAGTAAATTCGCAAGGGCAGCGTCGTGCCAGCAGGCACTCCACTGATGTAAAAATCAAAGTCAGTTTGATTTCCCATGCCAGTCAACGTGGTTGTACCAATTTGGCCGGGGTTTTTCTGGGTCGCCATCAAATTAACAGTTACTGATTGTTTTGATATACCTGTACATCCAAGTAGCGTTACAGCAAAAATAAATATTGCACATGTAGTACCGAGCCTCATGGACGCCTCCAATGCTAGAAAAATGGTGCGGTGAAATATAGGGTATAGCCTAATATTCCTACAGCGCCTAGGAAAATGCCCATTACAATACAGTTTTTTGTTGTATCAACGCCATGCACATCAATGCAGAGAGCTCCTATTTATCGGAATCTGCTTCGAACTATTTGCAGATGACACTGTCACCTTCTTTGGATCCAAAAATTATTTTGGACTCTGGTTCGCTAGACAGTGGCCTAGAATGAAGCCCCCGCCAGCGATTTTACGACAAATTCAGCAGGAGGCTGTTTGTCATGGTCTCGATCAGAAGCTCTTACCACCCTATCGATGCCGCGATTCTTTGGAGCGACCTTACCGACCACCAAGGCGAAATTTTGTAGGTAGATCTCTCTCACCCCGGTAGTCTCCTCAAGCATTTCCCGCAATGGCCCTTTCTCCACGCCTACGCCGAACGTATATACGATGCCATCGTCTGTCGCGAGTTACCCGCAACCTACCTTGGACGTCCAATTACCTCGAACGACAAGGCTGAACGTATCTATTGGTCCATCCGCCATTCTGATCTGCGAGTTTGGTTTGCGCGCAACTATCCGGAAGAAAAGCCAGCGTTCCTATTTTCACAAGATGTCGACCACTCCGAATGCGTCAGTCTGACTGCACACCTGGCCCTACAAGCGGAGCGTGATGCCGACCTTCGCGAGATAAATAAACTACGCCAAACGTACTCGGCAGTCGCCGAAGCGGCGGCCCCCGCCTTCAACCAGAAAGAATTGTCCGTCCAGCGCGGTGCATTTGAGGTGCCCTCTGAAGCGTCCGCTTTGGTGCACTACATGATCATTGGTGCCTTGTTGACGGTCATGCTGGGCAAATCCAGAAGCGGCCAGCTGCGATCGATTTACAAAAACCAGGCGGCCGTTGTCGACGCCATTACTGAGCAGTTCCCCGGTACTCCTGGCCTGAGCAAACGCACCCTTGATCGGAAATTTGCACAAGCTCGCCGTCATTTGGCCCAATCCCTACAGTCCTAAGGTTGAATTGCCAGGCAATGGATGCCATTGCCTGGCAATGATTTCTCTCCTCTGCCGGCCTTCACTAACTGTCACATCCCATCACGTGCCAGCCGGCGCTAAGGAGTGACACCGTGCAACCTATCAGCCCAGCCGATCGCCACATCATGCGTCGTGATGAGGTCGAACAAAAAACCGGATTCAAACGCTCGCATATCTACAACCTGATGAAGGCCGGACTGTTCCCGCAATGCCGGCGTATCGGCACGCGTGCCGTCGGTTGGGACTCACTGGAGATAGAGCAGTGGGTTCAGGATCGCCTGTCGACGGGAGCCTAGCGTCATGAAAGTCCTTTCGTTGATCTCGACCAAGGGCGGCGCGGGCAAGACCACCATCGCCGCCAATCTCGGTGGGTTACTCGCCGACTCAGGCTTGCGCGTGCTGCTGCTGGACCTGGACAGTCAACCGACGCTGTCCAGTTACTATGCCTTGTGCGAACCCCGAGACGCCGGCAGCTACGAACTCATTTCGCAAGGGCTCACTGCTCCCGAACAGGTGATCACCGCCACCGTAATTCAACACCTTGAATTGATCGTGTCCAACGACCGCGCCGGGCATATAAGCACCCTCCTGATGCAAGCGGCTGATGGCCGCTTGCGACTGCGCAATCTGCTGCCGGCCTTCCAGGGTCGTTACGATGTGCTCATCGTTGATACCCAAGGCGCACGTAACGTGGTGGTGGAGATGGCTTTCCTCGCCTCTGATTGCGCTCTGTGCCCAGTCCCGCCGGAAATGCTTGCCGCGCGCGAGTTGCGTCGCGGCACGCTCGGACTGTTTGAGGAACTGGAGCCGTACCGATACCTGGGGGTGGCGTTGCCGTCGGTGAAACTATTGCTCAATCAGGTCAACGCCAATCGCCGCGACACCCGCTTTATCATCGAGAGTCTACAAGATTCGTTCAAGGCCGATCCTCATGTCAGCCTCTGCGCCACAGTAATTCCCGATCGAGTGGCCTATCTCAATGCGGCCTCACTGGGGCTGCCCGTACATCGCGTCGACTTCACCCCACCACCCGGCAGCCATAGCCGTTGCGCAGCGGAGGTCATGCGTGCGCTGGCTCTCGAGTTGTTTCCGGAGTGGACCGATCAACTGAGCGCCCCGATAGGGAGCGTGCCTAACCCAACGTCAGCTGCCGGCAGTCGGCTTATCCAATCGCGACTGATCGGAGGATGTGATGAAGCCGCCGACCTCCGATGAAATCACACGTAAATTGCAGCAAACCCATTTCCCGCAGAAGCAGGGGCGCGAACTGATGGCGGATCCCGCAGGCGATACGCCGATGCTTGTCACTCTCGAGCAACTGCGCCCCTACGAGTTCAATCCACGCGTCATCCGCAACCCGCTGTATGACGAACTCAAGGCCTCGATCCGCGAGCGCGGTTTGGACCAGCCCCCCTCCATCACGCGTCGTCCGAATGAGCAGCACTTCATCATCCGCAATGGCGGCAATACTCGATTGAGTATCCTCAGTGAACTCTGGCAGGAAACCCGCGAAGAGCATTTCTTTCGTATCCATTGCCTGTTCCGTCCCTGGCAATCCGAGTCACATGCCTTGCTCGGGCACCTGGCCGAAAGCGATTTGCATGGCCAGCTAACGTTCATCGAGCGAGCCCTCGCAGTGGTGAAACTCAAGGACATGTTTCAGGAGCCTGGTGTACCCCTGAGCCAACGCGAGCTCTCCGCGCGCTTGAGCCAAAGTGGCTACCCTGTCTCGCAATCGCACATCAGTCGCATGTTCGATGCGCTCGAACATCTGCTCCCGGCCATCCCGCAGGTCCTTTATGCAGGTCTCGGCAAGCCCGTCATTGAGCGGCTCATCACCCTGCGGCGCCGAGCGGAGTCGACCTGGAATCAGTATTTCGGTGATGCCCAGCAATTCACACTGCTGTGGCTAGAAGTGTTGTCGACATTCGAAGGGGAAAAACCCGAACTGGATTCGACTGAGCTGCAGGACGAACTGATCGCCAAAATGGCGGTGATCCTGAAGCAGACGCCCCGCCTACTGGCTTTGGAAATGCACCAGGAGCAGCGTGTGTCGCCTGCTCAATCAAGTAACGCTCACTCTCTGCCTCAACGCTTGCAGGACGATCCTCCACCTCCGTCGCCGGAAATCGTATCCACACCCAAAACGCCCATCAGGTCGGCTAATTCCGAGCAACCGCGAACTGGCGGCGCCGCTTCGACGGCGAATGAGCCCCGCCTCTCCCACATTCGCCAGTCGCTGAATGACGACCAGACTGCTGTGAAGCAGCAGGTTGGAATCGATGGCGTTCAGTCACCATTGAACCCGCTTACTCCACGCATCACGTCACGGCATGACATCGAGGGTTTGCGAGAGGTTTGCGCCGCGCTGGCGGCCGATCTGGCCCAATATGCCGACGCTAGTGCAATGGTCAGGCCCCAAGCTGACGGCCTCGGCTTTACGCTGTCATTGGAGTACGACGAGCTGCTCAGCCCGCGATACACCGGCATTCAGCTTTTGCTCTCGGCCCTGCTGCGTTTGCAAGATGACGTGGCCTGGGAACAACGTCAGCAGTTGCCGGCCGCGCTGTTTGGTCAGCTGCTGATCGGAACTTATGACCTGCCATTTGCCGAACGCCCCTCTCTGACCGTGGGCCTTGAGCGACTCCCCGACGCCCAACTGGAGCAACTGTTCGAGCTGATCCGCCACGCCCGGCAGCTGATCGATATGACGCTGTCACCCACTTTTTAACGTGAGGAACTGCCTCATGGCCACCACTTTCAATCTGTTGAACCATGCCATGTTGAACCAGGTGTTGCATGAGCTGCGCCACGGGCGCCTGCAGCGGTGCAAAGCCTTGGGGCTGGCCGATGAAGACATCGAGGTCCTGCAGTCGCTGCCACCGACCACCTTGTCCCACCTGGCGCACTCGTCCATCGCCTGGGTGGAGGTCAAGGTCGATACGGCTGTACTGCGACGTCTCATCACCCAAGCCGAACGGGACGAACAAAACGCGCGGCTGATCAATCGGGCACTCAAGTTGGGTGCAAGCTCGAGCATCATGTACCGCTGCTTTGGCCTGGACCATTCGGAAACCGCGCTGCGTCGTCGCGTGCTGAAAATCGAGACCCATCGCGGTCGCCCGGTTCAGCTCAGCGAAGCGCAAGAGCACGCCGTGTGGAACCGCTGGAGCCAACTGCGCAAAGACGATCCCGACAACGATCCGTTGGACGCGATGATGATGCTGGCGGAGGAGCAACACATCAGCCTGACCCTGATCTGGCAACAGATCGAACTGTACGGAGGTACGCCATGCTGAACTTCTATCAGGTCGACTGGCAGGATGTGGTGCGCCAGTGTTACGACGCGCTCCGGCGTCGTATGGAGTGGCAGGCGACACAGGCCCAGATAGAGGCCCCCGCAGCGGAAGCGCCGCTACGGACCATCTACTATGGCGACAATGATCCCTTGCCCCAAGCGTTGCTGCTGGATCGCCGGCTGACGCCGCTGGAGCGCAATACTTGGCAGGTGTTGCGCTGGCTGATCACCGAACGCCAGGTAAAAACACCTCGCTACCAGGACCTACAACCCTACTTGGCCACCAGCCCCTGCGGCACGCAGGCATCACGTGAGACCATTGCCCGTGCGCTTAATGTACTCCGGACCACACGCTGGCTCAGCCTGGTAGATCGCTCCCGCGATGCCCAGGGCTGTTTGCGCGGTTGCGTATACGTGCTGCACGGCGACCCGTTGACACCCGCCGAACAGCTGGAACTCGATGACGGTTACGCGGCGCTGCTCCAGCAGAACCTCACCCACGCCGCCAAAGGTGTGCGCGATGTGGCGCAGCATGTGATTGGGGAAATTCACGCAGACCCGCACGTGGCGACGGTCGATAAGGAAAAACTCACCTCACCTGCTTTGCCGGCTCAACAGCAATCGCTACCCCTAACCAGCGAGGCTGCGGATAATTCCGAACGCGGAAAAAGCCACCACGTTCGGAACATAGTTTCCTCGGCAGCTGATTCCGAATCCTGCGACAACACACCGATTTCGACTGTGATTCGGAATGCCGACGCCGGCCGTACAGTACGGAAAGACCAAAGCAAAAAAAGTACGGTACTGCCGCAGGTGGCGTTCGGCCGCGCTCAATGGCCAGAGGACCTACCGCTGAGCCCAACCGAGCGGCGTATGGCCACCCAGGCGATGCGCCCGCTCGAACCCGAACAGCAACAAGCCGTGATCAACGAAGCGGCGGTGCGCTGCGCTCGCGGCGAGATCCGCAAACCGGTCGCCTACCTGATGGGTTTGATCAAGCGTGCACGCCAAGGCGAATTTATCTTGTGGGCGGCTCGGTCCGAGACAACGACGCCTGTGACCACATCCCCACGCGAGCCAAAGGCGGAATCGCCCTGCGAGCGACCGCGGCGCAACGGCGAGCGCAAAGCCTCGCCACTGACCTTGGCGTGCCTGGAAGAGTTGAAGCAACGCTGTCGCGGCATAGGCGCCGCGTCTTAGGTTTGGTCGCCAGTGGAATCAATGCCGGTGCCATCAAATCCAGGGTGTTCCACTACCTGAAAATGCGAGCACTCCACCTTCGCGTTGATCCGCGCCGGACCTCACAGAACAGCCCATCGTCTGCGTCATTCCGACGGCGAGGTACCTGCGATGGTCGATCACTACCAGCTCAACCTGGGCTCTCTGCGCAGCAGCATCACCCTCACCTTGCATACCCATCATGCCGCGCGGCTGTGGCAGGGCCGCATGGCCCGCGAAGGGGTGCATCCCATCATGGGCATGGCCGGCTACATCAGCGTCACCAACTTGCTCAAGCATGCGAGTAGCCAGGACGACCCATACGCCGACTGGTTCATGCTCCAGCTGGAAGACAAGCTGCTGCAGGCCAAGGCGGAAATGCTCACATTGACCAGCCAGCTGAGCCGGGTGGAGCGCGACCTGCCCACCCAGGTCGATGTCGGCGACAACCTCAACATCCATCCCGTAACTTTGCCGCTGTTCATCGGCAGCCAGCTCGGCTTTCTCGCGGTCTACCTGCTGACCGACTACGACACCTTGGTGCGCCGCGTACTGCTCGCCCATCACACCGCCTTGATCGGCCGCAGCGACATGGAGATCTGGATCGATCGTGGCGCGCATCTGCTGCGCAGCCTGTTCGGTCTGGCGCAGCGATACCGCCTGGCCGGGGTCAGCCGGGATGACATGGCCGCCAACAACGCCCGCGCCCGCGAAGCCATCGACAAGTTCGGCACGCCGCCGCAAAACATTCTCGAGGGCAGCCACCGCTCCCAGTTCGCTCCACCGATCACGCGCGGATCCACGGCGTCGATTCGCGAGGAACCGGATCAGGTAGAGGCAGAGGTTCAGCCCGCGCAGAACGTTCCGTCCGAAGGCGGTGTAGCATGACCTTGGCCGAAGCGATCGCCCGGCGTTTGTCAGCGGATGCCTATCGCGAGTTCGAACAAGGTGCCTCCCTAAAAGGCCTTTTAAAGCCTTTTAAGGGTAAGGGGGAACTGCAGCAGTTCGCCGAGACGAACCTGCGCCTGCGAACTCGGGTCGCGGGACTGATGGGGGGGATGCTGACCATCATGGCGCAACCTCCCTTCTCGTTGCTGGACCTGCGACTGGTCGTCCAGCGCAGCGCCTCCGGAACTGACTTCCTGCGCTGGCGCAGTCCGGACTTCCAGCGCATGGGGGTACAGGTGTGGCAACACGCGATGGCACTTCCGCATCTGGCCCCTTCGCTACGGGAGGCGCTGTACCAGTTAGAGATCAACCGCGTCATTCTAAACCTGCAGATGAGTAGCCTGCAGTCGCTGTATCGCCAGGCCGAAACCGGCGTCGCCAAGCTGCAGGCCGCCGAGACCCTCTTCGATCTTTCCCGTTCCCCCACCGAGGAGTAGCAAGCATGAGCACGTTCTTTGTTGGCGAAGGCAACATCGGCAGCACCCCGGAGTTTCAGGAGTTCAACAGCCCCCCGGATGAACCGCGGCGCCTGTTGCGGCTGAATGTCTATTTCGACAATCCGGTACCGCGCGAAGGCGGCTATGAGGACCGCGGCGGCTACTGGGCCCCTGTCGAGCTCTGGCACCGCGACGCCGAGCACTGGAGCACCCTGTACCAGAAAGGCATGCGCATCCTGGTCGAGGGCCGGACGGTCAAGGATGAATGGGAGGACAGCGAGGACAACGCGCGAGTGACGTTCAAGGTGGAGGCGCGGCGCATCGGCATCTTGCCCCACCGGTTGGCCTCGGTGTCCATGCGCGAAAAGGCCAATGAAAGCAACGGCTCCGTGCGCAAGGGGGCTAGCAAGAAGAACCCACGCAAGACCAACTGAGCGGGTGGTCTCAGAGAAATCACGGCCTGCAGCGCGATACCCCTTAGGACTCGCTGCCCGTTCGGCGCGCAACGCTGGATACTGCAGGTCGTTCAATTCCGCCAAGTCTCTCCCGGCTGATCAGCATCCAGCAGCTGCGTGACCTCAGACAGGTACTGGTCCAGTGCAAGGAATGCCCGCCAGTGCGCCTGGCTCTCCTGAACCCATGCGATCAACCTGGCGCGCGCCTTCAAATTGTCCGGCTCCAGGTGAGTTGCAATGAACAACTCGTAGGCCTTGATCGCTAACGCGTCTGCCTCACGCTCGTTAGATCCGTCCAAGTCGTAACCTCCGTATTGACGGGCGGGTTATTGCACTCAGTTTAGGTGATACGCCCCATAGGGTTGCTAGTCAACCTTATGGGGCGTTCATATATTTGGGTTGCTGGTCAACCATATGGGTCGAATTGGAGAGCGCCCCCGTTGCCAGTTAAAGAGCCTAGCCCACAACACATTGGTCGCCAGTTGGCGAAGTATCGCCGCGCCCGTGGTTTGACCCAGGAGCAAGTTGGTGAGCGCCTGGAGATCGGCGCCGAAGCAGTATCGCGCTTCGAACGTGGCGTGGTCGAACTGACCGTCAACAAGCTGCTGCAACTGGCCGACATGTACGGTTGCCCCGCCGATGAGCTGCTGCTCGCCATCAGTCCTCGCCCCCAGGACCAGGGTCAGCGGATTGCATCGCTGATCAAGGAACTGGGCGAAGCTGATAAAAAGTTTGCTTTGGAGTTTCTGCAAATGCTGGCCACTCACCTCGCGCAAAGGAAATAACTTTCCACCGCCACGACCGAAATGATCTCGGCGTATTCGGGTTTTCGCTGGTGCTCTCACGCCACACCCCCACCCTGTCGGTACCTCACCGAGAGGGCCCACATATGCGCCTGTTTATTTGCGAAAAACCATCTCAAGCCCGCGACATCGCCCGCGTGCTGCAGGCCAACCGGCGAGGCGACGGCTACTTGCAGGGCCCGGTGGTCACCGTCACCTGGTGCGTGGGCCATCTGCTGGAAACAGCGCCCCCGGAGGCTTATGGTAATTACAAACGATGGTCGCTGGAGGACCTGCCGATCATCCCCACCCGCTGGCAGTCGGTGGTCAAACCCAAGGTCGCCAGCCAACTGAAGGTGATCGAGCAGCTGCTGCGCTCCTGCTCCGAGGTGGTCATCGCCACGGACGCCGACCGTGAAGGCGAGATGATCGCCCGAGAGATCCTTGAGCGCTGTCAGTACCAAGGACCAATCCTGCGCCTATGGCTCTCCGCGCTCGACGATGCCTCGATTCGCCGGGCATTGGCCACGCTGCGTCCAGGTGAGCAGACCTTGCCGCTGTACCATTGCGCGCTGGCCCGCTCACGTGCGGACTGGCTGGTGGGCATCAACCTGAGCCGGCTGTTTACTCTGCTCGGGTGCCGCGCCGGCTTCGACGGCCTGCTGCCGGTGGGGCGCGTGCAGACGCCGACACTGCGTCTGGTGGTCCAGCGTGATCGGGCGATAGCGAGTTTTGTGCCGCAACCGTTCTGGACCGTCGATGCTCAGTTGGAGGCCGATGGAGTAGTCTTTCAGGCGCGCTGGCAGCCACCGACCGCCGCATGCGACGAAGCCGGTCGCTGCGTTCACGAAGCAATCGCACAGAGCGCAGCGCGGCGCTTGAGCCAGCACGGGACTGCCCAGATCCGCAGCATCGAGGTCGAGCGGGTGTGCGAAGGTCCGCCGCTGCCGTTGGACCTGGGCACGCTGCAGGAGATCGGCTCTGCTAAGCTTGGCCTTGGTGCCCAGGAGACCTTGGCGGTGGCCCAAGCTCTGTATGAGACCCACAAGGCAACGACCTACCCACGCACCGACTGCGGCTACCTGCCGGAAAGCATGCTGGATGAGGTACCGCGTGTACTTCACGCCTTGGCAGCGGCCGCTCCTTCACTCGGACAATGGCTGAAAGTGGCTGACCCCCGCCGACGCTCCCGAGCCTGGAACAACAGCAAGATCACCGCCCACCACGGCATCATCCCCACCGCTGTGACGTTTGACCTAGCGCAGCTCTCTGAGCGCGAGCGAGCAGTCTACGCGCTGATTCGCGCCCGTTATCTCGCCCAATTTCTACCCGACCATGAGTACCTGAAAACCCTGGCGGTATTGCACAGTTACGACGATCAGTTGCTGGCGCGCGGCAAGCAAATCCTAACCCGCGGCTGGAAAGCGGTGATCGACGAGGCCGACGGTACCGAACCCATCGAGCCAACCCAACGTTTGCCCACACTGTGCGAGTCGGCTGCGGTGGCATTGACCGACACCACGGTCAATGCGCAGCGCACGCAGCCCCCCAAGCCCTACACGGAAGGCACACTGGTCAAAGCCATGAAAAACATCGCCAACCAGGTGGATGACTCACGACTCAAACAGAATCTCAAGGACCGCTGCGGTCTCGGGACCGAGGCCACGCGAGCGGCGATCATCCAGGGCCTGATCGATCACGGGTACCTGACCAAGAAAAAACGCAGCCTGGTCGCCTCAGCGGCAGCGCACACCTTGATCGAGGCCGTGCCCCCAGAGGTCGCCGACCCGGTGCTGACCGCACTCTGGGAGCAGGCGCTGGAGCGTATAGAGACGGGTCAGCTGAGCGTCGAAACCTTTCTCGCCAAACAGGCGCAATGGCTGATCTGGCTGGTGCGTGGCCACGTCTCGCTCACCTTTCAACCACCAACGACCAAAGGCCCGCTGTGCCCCGTGTGCCGCAGCGCCATGCGCCAGCGCAAAGGCCGCACCGGCAGCTTCTGGTCGTGCACTCGCTACCCGGAGTGCAAGGGCACCAAGCCGGTCGCCAAACCCAAGCGCACCAAGCCGCCAGGTCCTTCGTGAGCGGGCATACGTGACTTGACGGCGCGCCACCGCGCTGGTGTAGTGAGCTGGCTCTCGCCGTGTGGCGACCCCAGACCGATTCGCTCCGGGCAGCTCGGTCAGACTCGTAGAGTTCGGAGCCGCATTTCACTTCTTCTTCGGATTTCTCCCCAGCGTTCCTGGTCCCCAAGGTGGATGACCCGTGCGGCTTGTGTCAGGTCTCAGGGGTCATCCGCTTCGGCGACGATGCTCAGCACCGGTGCCCGCCGGCGTAACACTGGGCACCTTTTGTGCGCGGATGCGTGCCAGTTGATTCCGACCCAGGCCACGACAAGGGTCGGTTGATCCAGGTGGATCGACAGCGGAGGTTTTGCGATGGACTTCGGTGTCACGTTACCGGGTCGAGGGTGGTCTAGTTTTTCCTAGCCTGATGACCGTCGGGCTATTTTTTCGTCACCCTAAATCCACTGAGTGCCACCCACTTCCACCTGCCCAAACCATCCCCAATCCACTGTTGACGGGCCGTTGGCGCCGTTTTATAGATGACCTGCACACCGCTGTCGCTGACAGCACCCAGGTAGCCGGAACCTTTAAGGCTACGCCCGTTTCGGGTGGTTCTCCCCCAGTGCGATCAGCGCTCGGCAGCTCGCACGGTCACCGACCTGTCGGTGATGAGCGCCCTTCTACCGATCACGCTTTCTTTGCACCTCCCCTTGCGGAACTCACCAGCCGCCAGGGCCGGTGGATGTCCGCGTTTCTGCTGAAAAGGAGATCCACCATGACGACTGCAAGCAACAATGCTCCCACCACCTACTTCAACCTGCACACCCAAGGCATTGGTTACCTGAACCGCGTTCGCGAAGTCCCTGTACGTCGCGGGCAACCATTCATGGCCTGTGATATTGCCGCCTTGCACGGTGCCTCGGACGACGTCGAGTACACCCGCTTTGATTGCAAGGTCGCCGGCGGTGAAGCCGAACGGCTGATCCGTGAACACTTGGATGACGTCCGTGCTGAACGCAAGGTCCTCATCGCGTTTCGCATTGGCGACCTTTGGGTCGACCCCTTCCTGTACGAAAAAGGCGAGCGCCAGGGCCAACCCGGTGCCAGCCTGAAAGGCCGGTTGATCTTCATCGAGTGGATCAAGGTCGACGGCCAGTTCAGCTACAGAGCACCCGTTCGTACCGACTCCAGCGCTGCTACCGACTCTGCAGCGGAATCGGACGACGCAGACACTGTCGCCGAACAGCGCCTACCCGACCCTGCCCCCTCGCGTAAATCCACCGCCGCACGTCAATCTGCCTGAGGCAAATTGCCCGCCATCAACAGGCGCTCTCACGAGCGCCTGTTGTCCACTCACGTCGGAGGCCGTCATGGAAAGCTTCTGGCTCTGCGAGGACTGCCTGCAGGCTGTTGCGTACGACGATTTCAGCGCGCTGTCACTGTATTACAACGAGGCTGAAGTGGAGCAACGCATCGCACACCTGCGCACTGAACTGCAGGCCCTGATGCCACTGAGCGCCGATTTCGATCCGCAGACCGGCGCCGGTATTGAGTCCTTTTCCACCCGAGCGTGCGAGAGCTGCCACAGCCCGCTACACGGTGCGCGTCATCGCTTCACACGTCTGTGAATCCAACACTTCACCTGCCTGGGGCACTCCCCAGGGGGCGCTCCATCTCCCACGAGGAATTGCCCATGAACACTGCCCTGAACCTGGTCGGCACGCTCGAGCCGGCATTGACCCAACGCGCCCATGAGGATGCGCTGATCACCCAAGCTCTGCAGTTGCTGGATCAACGCTACTTCCAGCGCGGCGAAGTGCTGTTGACTCCCTCCGACGCCGCTGCCTACCTGAAACTGCGGCTCGCCCCTTACCAACATGAGGTGTTCGCACTGCTTTGCCTGGACTCACGCCATCGCGTGTTGAGCTTTGACGAACTGTTCACCGGCAGCATCGACGGCGCCTCCGTGTATCCACGCGAGGTCGTCATCAAGGCGCTGGAGCACAACGCTGCCGCCGTGATCTTCAGTCACAACCACCCTTCCGGTTGCCCGGAACCGAGCTCCGCCGACCGGGTGCTCACCCGGCGCCTGACCGAGGCCCTGGCACTGGTTGAGGTACGCGTCCTGGACCACATCATCGTCGGCGAAGGCACCCCGCTTTCGCTCGCCGAACATGGCTGGATCTAACAGTCCCTTCCCTGTCCAAAAGGCCACCGTCAGTTTGAGGTGGCCTCTGCGCCTCTGGAGAACGATCATGCACTCTTCATTTCGCAACCCTTTCCTTCGCGGCTTCCACGATCTGAGCTATGAACACGTTGTCCAGATCAATAATGCCGGTGATAGTCCACCCTGCTACCGCCCTCTGCACCCGGCGCAACTCCAACTGCCCATTGAGGCCATCAATTTCCGGCCATGCCTGTTCGATGACAATTACGCGCTCATCACCGACGGCCAAAGCGTGCCCAATTTTGTCCGGATGCGCTGCCCGGCCGACGGCCTGGTGTGCAGTGTGGTCTACCAGATCATCGGCCATCACCGTGGAAGCCCGCTGCACCTCGGCGACCTCCCCAGCGAGGAGGCAGCCCGCACCCTGATCGAGTTGTTGTCCTTTTCCACGGGGCACGACAGCCGCAGCTGGGAGATCAGCTCTGCCCACCTGCCAACGACAGAATTCGAGTACCTGCAAAAGCGCGCTTGGCAGCAGTCACCGGCGGGCTTCTTCGAGTGCTTCGAACTGCGCAACAGCCATGCTGTGGGATGTAAGCTGTATTCGACACCCTGGCGCATGGAGACCGAAGGATGCAGCAGCTGTAGCGCCGGCGAAGTCAGTGCATGCATGCGCGACGACCATGTCCCACCCGTGTTGTTGCAGCTGTTGCTGCTGGCAGGTTTCGCCGACACCCGTTTGCTGATCTTTGACCCCGACGCAGCGCCACTCCCGGAGCTGTCTCTATTCACTGAAGACTGACCCAAGGCGCCCCACTGGGCGCCTTTATCATGGATGCTTCGCGGTAATCCGGGCGACCAGATTCGTTTTTTCAGTAGGGCGCGTCCCGCATTTTCGCCAAGGTGTCGGCAACTTCTGTCGAGACCCGGTCATGCACGCTCCCACACTCTCCACCCTCGGACTGATGATCACGCTGGCCGGCTGCAGCACGCCGCCACCGGTGCCGACAACGGCAGTTCCCGCAGCAGCGCCGGCTTCAGTGCAGAAGCAGAAACCCACGCTACCCGCCTGGGTCCGTCAGGATCGCTACACCCTGACCAGTATTCAGCCCCCCCTGGACCAGCGCCAGCCGCTGTATCAACTGATCAACGTGCAGATTGCCCCGGCTCTGCACGCGAATGTGGGTGAAGCACTGCGTCACGTGCTGCAACGCTCGGGCTACTCACTCTGCCCCAACAGTGCAGCGGTGGATCGGTTGTTCAGCCGCCCCCTGCCCGCCGTGCACCAACAACTCGGACCGATTTGGCTGCTGGACGCTTTGACCATCATCGGCGGCCCGGCCTGGAGGCTCAACATTGATCCGGTCGACCGGACCGTCTGCTACACCCTCCGCTCGCCACGGCCCAAACCGCCACTCTCGACACTGGAGATCGCGCCATGAAGGTCCACCGCTTTCAGGCCCTAGTGATCGGCGGCCTATGCCTGGGCATCGCCGTGCTTGCTGCCGAAACGTACAACCAACACCAGCATTTGGCCGAACTCCAAGCCGCAGCCCGCAATGCCCCCGCCGACCCGGCGCCCGCCTTGCGGCGAGACGTCGATGCGCTCGGCAACACCCTCGCGACACTGCAACCGCAGGTGGCGGCGCTGGGCGACGCGCAACGTCAGCACGCGTCGGCGCAGACGACGCTCAGCCAGCAGTTAGATGCGATGGCGGTGTCGCTCCAGGCCGTTCAAGCGGCACCGAGTGGTCCGAACCGCGCCGACTTCACCGCACTGGAGCAACGGTTGGGCAAGGCAGAGGCTGCGGTCGAGAAGCTCTCGTCCCGACCCGCGTTGCCAGCGGCTGGCAACGCGCAGCCGGCGGCCTCCACCGACCAGAAAGCCCAGGCCAACGCCCCGGCACCGCCGTTGACCCTACTGGGCATCCAGACCCGAGGAGAGGCCAGATTCGTTGCAGCCCTGCCCGCCGGTAGCCACTCGTTGTCGACCGTGCACCTGCTGCAGCCCGGCGACAGCCTCAATGGTTGGCAGCTGCGTGCGATCCGCAAGGATCAGGTCGTGTTCCATATCCCTGGCCATGGTGATCGCACATTGCCCCTGCCGTAAAGAGGTGTTTATGGTTCGGCTCTCCGCCCTCTCTCTGTTACTAGTCCCCACCTGCCTGCTGGCAGGTCCGAGATGGATCGCACCAAACATGGTTGGCTCAGACCAGCAGTACAGCGAGCAGGCACCGCTAGATCGGCAGCCTTCGGGCGCGACCCCGGCAAAAGTTTGGGGGCTAACCGATGGCGAATGGGCCACATTCGAACGCCTGCAGACCGGACCCCGCCACTACTGGTCGCCGCAGCTCGACCCCCTCACCACCCTGGGCGTCGAGGCCGAATCTGAACACGAGCGACAGCGCTATGCCGAACTGCAGGTTCGCCTCGAAGCCAAACGTGCAGAGCGCGAGCTGGCTTACCAGAAAGCCTACACCGCCGCTTGGGCACGACTGTTTCCGGGGATGCTGCCAGTGCAGGGTCTCACCGACGAGTCAGCAACGCCAACCACCACCCGCTATACCCTGTTCGTGGAAGAACCCTGTCCGGCCTGCATAACCAGTACCCAGCAGTGGCTCCTTGCCGGCGTCCGCCTGGACGTGTATTTGGTGGGCAGCCAGGGTGACGATGCGAGTCTGCGGCACTGGGCGCGTGGCGCCGGCATTACCCCAGCCCAGGTCAGCAGCGGCCAGGTCACCCTCAACCACGACCGCGGCCGGTGGTTTGCCTTGGGTGCCACCCGCCCCTTGCCGGCGCGCTTTCAGCAGGTGGACGGAAAATGGCAGCGCATCGACTGATCCTTGCGCTGGCCTTGACCGGCGTGACCATCGTCCAGGCGGAATCTCTGCCTCCGCCCGCGTACCAATTGGCCGCCGCGCGGGCCGACATCCCCGTCTCGGTGCTCTTCGCTATCGCCTTACAGGAGAGCGGCATCCCGCTACGCGGCCACCTCATACCCTGGCCCTGGACCTTGAATGTAGCTGGCACATCGCGCCGTTTTGCCAGTCGCAAGGAGGCCTGTGCCGCGCTCCAGCTAGAGCTCACCCGTCAAGATCCCAAACGCATCGATGTCGGGCTAGGACAGACCAATCTTGGATATCACCCTGACCGCTACCCCAGCGCGTGCGATGCCCTTGATCCGCGGGCGAATCTGGCCGTCACCGCCGAACTGCTGCGCGAACATTATGCCGACACAGGTGACTGGATCGTGGCGGCCGGCCGTTACCACCGGCCGGCCGGCGGCGCGCACGCGGCGCGCTACCGCATACAATTCAGTCGACACTGGCAACGCATCCAAGCGATCACGCCCCTTCGTCGAGGGGCACAGCCATGAGTCTTTCGCGCCTAGCGGCGCTGGCCATCTGTCAGTGGCTGTCCGTCGCCGCGTTCGATGCCCCCGCCAATCCCCAGCCCCATGCAGCCTTCGAGTCGCCCGCCCTCGATCAGGCCCCAGACCCACACGCACTGAACTGGGTGCTGCCGGTGCACAGCGCGCGCCTCACTCCAGGCACCGTGGTGCGTAGAGCGTTGAACCTGCCAGGCCTGCTCCCGCTGTTCCTGATCGGGCAGGACTCCGTTTCCCTGGAGTGGTTGTCCAAGCATGCGCAAGCCCTGAAGGCTCTAAACGCCAGCGGTCTGGCGGTCGAGGTCGTAAACGCCCAGGCCTTGCGTCGCATCCAGGCGGCAGCCCCCAAGTTGAACATCTGGCCGGTAAGTGGCGACGACATCGCCGAACGCCTGGAGCTGGAGCACTACCCGGTGCTCATCACGCCCACCGGCCTGGAACAGTGAGGGATCATCATGGGCGACCATACGATGGAGTCACTGCTACGCCCCGCGGTGGAACTGTACACCGTGGGCCTCTGCGCGGGTGCTGGTGCCCTGTGCTTGCACTCACCCTGGGCGGTGGCACTGTCGCCTGAGGTCGGTACGGGCATGGCCCTGGCCTACATCGCATTCGGCATCAAGCGGCTCAACGAGGCCCGGATTGTCCTGCGCTATCGGCGCAACATTCGTCGCCTGCCGCGCTACACGCTGACCAGCCGCCAGATTCCGGTAAGCCGAAAGCACCTGTTCATGGGCCGTGGCTTTCGCTGGACCCGCCTGCATACCCAACGTCTGCTCGAGGCTCAGGACCCGGCGCTGGCCCGCTATGTCAACCAATCGGCCGCCTACCAATGGGCGCGCAGGATGGAGCATCGGCTGGAGAAGGCCCCATCTGCGTTTTCGCTGTTGCCCCGCCTGACCGCTTGGAACAGTCCGCTCAACCCGGTACGCCCGCTACCTCCGATGGGGGGATCACCGCTGCTGCACGGCGTCGAGCCGAGTGAGCAGGAAGCCACCTTGCCGCTGGGCGAACGCGTAGGGCACACCCTGGTGCTGGGCACTACGCGCGTCGGCAAAACGCGCCTGGCCGAGGTCTACATCACCCAGGACATCCACCGTCCAACTCAGGAAGTGGTGATTGTCTTCGACCCCAAGGGCGACGCCGACCTGCTCAAGCGCATGTACGTGGAGGCACGGCGTGCCGGTCGCGAGCACGAATTCTACGTTTTTCACCTGGGTTGGCCGGAGATCTCCGCACGCTACAACGCAATTGGCCGGTTCGGCCGCATCTCCGAAGTCGCCACCCGGATCGCCGGGCAACTGAGCGGCGAAGGCAACTCCGCGGCGTTTCGTGAGTTCGCCTGGCGCTTCGTGAACATCATTGCCCGGGCGCTGATCGAACTGGGCCGACGCCCGGACTACCTGCAGATCCAGCGGCACGTAGTGAACATTGATGCGCTGTTCATCGAGTACGCCCAACACTTTTTCGCCCACCACGACGCGCAGGCTTGGGAAGCGATCGTGCAGATCGAGGGCCGTCTCAATGAGAAGAATGTGCCACGACACATGATCGGCCGTGAAAAGCGAGTGGTCGCCATCGAGCAGTACCTGGCGGCCAAACGCATCTTCGACCCGGTGATGGACGGCCTGCGTTCGGCCGTGCGCTATGACCGCACCTATTTCGATAAAATCGTGGCCTCGCTGCTGCCATTGCTGGAAAAGCTCACCAGCGGCAAGACGGCCCAACTGTTGGCCCCCAACTATACTGACCTGGACGATCCCCGGCCGATCTTCGACTGGCTACAAATCATCCGCAAGCGCGGCATCGTCTACGTCGGCCTAGATGCCCTGTCCGATGCCGAAGTCGCCGCCGCCGTCGGTAACTCGATGTTTGCCGACTTGGTCTCCGTCGCCGGGCATATCTACAAGCACGGCATCGACCATGGCCTGCCGGGCTCCTCCAGCGCGGTGGACAAGGTGCCGGTCAACCTGCACGCCGACGAGTTCAACGAACTGATGGGCGATGAGTTCATCCCACTGATCAACAAGGGCGGCGGTGCGGGTATCCAGGTGACTGCCTACACCCAGACTTTGAGTGACATCGAGGCGCGCATTGGCAGCCGGGCCAAAGCCGGCCAGGTCATCGGCAACTTCAACACCCTGCAGATGCTCCGTGTTCGGGAAACCGCGACGGCGGAACTGCTGACCAATCAATTGCCCAAGGTCAACGTGCAGACCCGCACTCTGGTCTCAGGGGCGACGGACACCGCGGATCCCGATGCCCGTACGGACTTCACCTCCTCCTCCCAGGACCGCGTCACCACCACCGCCGTGCCGCTGATCGAACCGGCGCACATCATCGCCCTGCCGAAAGGCCAGATGTTCTCGTTCCAAGAAGGCGGGCAGCTGTGGAAAGTGCGTATGCCACTGCCGATGCCGGCCAGCGACGATGCGATGCCGGCGGATCTGCAGACCCTGGCCGCACGCATGCGCGACTCATACAACGCCAATGCGGGTAACTGGTGGTCCAGCGCGGGAGGAGCACCGACCGTCGACTTCGATCCAGAGATGCCACCGCCTGGGCGTAGACGCGCCTCGTAAATACCTCGCAAGCAACCGAATCCTGTGGAACCTGTATGCCCATCATCCCAGCCAGTCCGCCTTCTGCACCGCGACGTCCGGGGCTCGTATTCGGCACGGTCGAATTGTGCCTACGGCTGCTCGGCCTGCTGTTCGCTTCGCTGCTGTTCTCCATCGTACTGGAGTTCGTGGGCATGTTGTGGTTCTGGCCAGACCAGGGCTGGCACCACAGCCATGCCATGTGGCTGAGTGAGCTGGGCTGGCTCAGCGGCCATTTCAAGAGTTCACTGCTAGTACAAGAACCGGCGCAAGCGACCGCCAAAATACTTGAATACCTGTATGAATGGGTTGTGGTCCACTCCGGATGGGCACAATCCGACGCACAGTTGAAGTTGCTTAGTCGCGAGGCGTCGCTCCAGGGTCAGTTTGCCCAGGTCTACGTCGTGATACAGGACTACCTGATGGCAGCGCTGTTCACGGTCTTCACTTTTGTCGTTCGCCTGGCCGTCCTCACCCTGGCCATGCCCCTGTTCCTGCTCGCCGTGATCACCGGCGCTGTCGATGGTTTGATGCGCCGTGACCTGCGCAAATTTGGGGCGGACCACGAGAGCAGCTTTGTTTACCACCGAGCAAAGCGGACATTACTGCCGCTGATGGTCAGCCCCTGGGTGATCTACCTCTCCTTGCCTTGGTCACTCAATCCCACTTGGGTGCTGCTCCCATGTGCGGCTCTGCTGGGATGCATGGTTGCCATCACGATGGCTACATTCAAAAAGTATCTTTGAGTGTGTCACGACTGTTTTTACAACATTCGTGACCCAGTGCTGAAACTCCGGTTTGGAGTCATCCAAGCAACCGACTTTTGTTCGTCACTTCTCCTCTTAAAACCGAGCCCTCGAAATTCCCTTTAGCTCATGCCGATACCAGCCTGAATGATCAAGGTGAAGGTCAGATTCCCGGCTGGATTTCGCCATGATGCTTTCTCCCTACCCCTTATTGTTTGCCTGCATGGTTGCACTCACGGCCACAGCTCAAGACGTTCGCGAACGCTCGGACCTGGGCCTAGTGCAGCGGCAGATCATTGCCATCGAACAGTTGGCTGATAGAGCGCGCAGTAGCCAGATCGGTGTCGATACGGCTCGGTATCAATTCGACTACCCACGTTTCGCAGCGGATCTGCAGCGCGTGCGCCAAGGCATCTACAAGTACCTTTCGCCCACCCGAGCGCAGCCTGCCGACCTGGCCGAGTTGACCGGTGATTATCGCGCTGAGGTGCCTCACTCGAGTCCGTCCGATGAGCATGACTGACGCCCAACTCACCGCGTTTTCCGCAGTGGCGGGGTTTACCCCGCAGCTCAGCTCGGTCCTGTGGCGCTCATCGGTGTTGGTACTCGCGTTGCTCTGGTGTGCCTGGGCCCTGTGGACCGGCTACCGCGGCTGGGCGGCCGGCAACATCAATTTCGGCACGCTCGGCGGCAGCACACTGCGCCTTGCCCTTACCCTGATCGTGCTGATGTTTTTCATGCTGTCGTAACCAGGAGAGCTTGCCATGAACCTTTCCCGTCGTTGCCACCACCCGCTCACTCTGCTGCAGGATAGCTGTTCGAAAGCCCTGCTCGGCGGTCTAATACTGCTGAGCTCGACACTCGCCTGGGCCGACCTGCCGACCATGGAAGCGCCCTCTCGCGGCGAAGGTTCGGGGTTGATTGACACCATCAAAAACTACGCCTATGACGGCGGCATCCTGCTCGGCCTGTTGATCGCCACCCTTGCCTTCCTGGGCGTGGCCTGGCATTCGCTCACCGTCTACGCCGACGTACAGAACCAGCGCAAGACCTGGAAGGACCTCGGCGCGGTGGTCGGGGTCGGCGCGCTGCTGGTGGTGGTGATCCTGTGGTTCCTGACCAAAGCCGCCACGATTCTGTGAGGTCACCATGTCCGACGCCCCTGCCACCCTGCCTGACGGCACGTTGACCTTCCTCCCGGAGCGCCTCAACCGCGACCCGGCCGTCCTGCGTGGTCTCACCAACGACGAGATGTGGGTCGCGCTGATGGTCGGTGCCGTGCTGGGTGTGATCCTCGGCGCGCCGCTGGCGGTGTCCAGCGCCTCCATCGCCACCCTGCCTACCTGCATGTTCCTGTGCATGGCACTGGTGTTGCTCGGTGGCGGCAAGCTGCTGCGTCGGGCCAAGCGTGCCCGCCCCGAAACCTGGCTGTACCGGCGCCTGCAGTGGCATCTGGCGGTGCACTGGGGCATCGGCATTCACCAGTTGATCCTGCATTCCGGTCCCTGGACCGTCCGCCGTACACACCGGCATGTGAGGACCGCCGCATGAGCCGCTTTCGCAACAAGGTCGATGCGCAGCAAGCGCATATCTTTAGCCTGCGCATAGCCGTGGCGATCCTCGCGCTGCTATGCACCGGGACTTGGTACGGCTGGCAATCCGCGCCTTCTGAGCTGACCATTCACGTGCCACCCGACCTGCGTTCCGGCAGTACGCGCAAATGGTGGGACGTGCCCCCCGAGAACATCTACGCCTTTGCCCTGTACATCTTTGGCCAGCTCAACCGCTGGCCCACTGACGGCGAGACCGATTATCACCGCGCCATCTTCGCCCTGCAGCCCTACCTCACCCCGGCGTGCAAGACCTTCTTCGATGGCGACTTTGAATACCGCAAGGCCGCCGGCGAGCTCCGCGGCCGGGTGCGTGGGGTATACGAGGTGCTGGGCCGCGGCTACAGCGACGACCCCGACCTGCGCGTGAAACAGCTGGATAAGCACAGCTGGCTGGTCAAGCTCGACCTCAACGCCGACGAGTACTACGCCGCCGAGCCGGTGAAGCGCGTGGTCGTGCGCTATCCGTTGCGCGTGGTGCGCTTCGACGTCGACCCTGAGCACAACAAGTGGGGCCTGGCCCTGGACTGCTACGAAGGCACACCGCAGAAGCTGACGCTGCCTGGAGGTGCGTAATGATGCGTGTCTTGATCCTGATCCTGGTGTCGGTCGCCGGCTGGTGTTCAACCGCTGGCGCCGTCGAGGTCAAATACTGGGATCGCCTGCCGTTGGCCATCCCGCTCACGGTGGGCCAGGAGCGCATCCTGATGCTGGATGAAGATGTCCGTATCGGACTGCCGAGTGCGATCGCCAACAAGCTGCGGGTGCAGTCCGTTGGGGGAACGGTGTACCTGCGTGCAGCGGAAGCTATTCCCCCGACCCGTCTGCAGCTGCAGTCGGTGAAGTCGGGGGATATCATCCTGATCGACATCGAAGCGCTCGAGGGCAGCGAGTCGCTTGAGCCGATCAAGATCGTCGCCCAGGCTCAGGAACCGGACTTGGAAACAACACAGGGGTCAGCACCGGCAGCGACTCCGGTGCCGGTCGTGCTCACCCGTTTTGCGGCGCAGAACCTGTATGCGCCTCTGCGCACGGTGGCGCCGCTGCCCGGTGTTCGTAGGGTACCGCTGGGCGATTCTGTTGGGCTCAGTACGCTGCTGCCTACCGAACGGGTTTCGATCAAGGCACTCGCGGCCTGGCGGTTGGGTGACTACTGGGTGACTGCAGTGAAGATCGTGAACCGCGGACCAGGCAAGGTCTCGCTGGACCCGCGTCATCTGCAAGCCACGCTGTACGCCGCAACGTTTCAGCACGCGTACCTCGGTCATGCCCGCACGCCGGAGGACACCACTGTGGCGTACCTAGTCACCCGCGGCGGCGACCTGAAGCATGCCCTGCTGTTGCCCCCGCCAACGCCGGAGGCTGCCGATCATGAAAGCTAACAGCCTGCTGAAGTGGCTGGTACCCGGCGTGCTGCTGGGCATTGTGCTGATCATCGGCAAATCCTGGGTGGTCGCTCCAGACGGCCAGCCGGCCCATGATCCAGATAAGACAGCGCTAACTGCGGAACAGGCAAAAGCTTTGGGCATCGCTGGCGACACGCCACGCGACACGGTGGCCACCCTGATCGGTCAGGTCAAGGCGATGCGCAGCGAGATGTTGTCACTGAAGAAAGGTAACGATACGCTGCAGACCGAGAACAACCGACTGCGCACGCGCGAAGGCAACATTGACAGCCGCATCCAGAGCACGTTGAGCAGCGTCACCCAGCAGGTCACCGAACAGCGCCAGCAGGCCAATGATGCTCGGCAGAAGGCCGAGCAGCAGCACCGCGAGACCCAGGGGCTGCTGTCCAGGCTCAAGGACCAGCTCACCGGCAAGCCGGGTGAGAAGTCGGATGTACCTGCGGGCTTTGGTCTTGAGCCAGGTGACGAGCAACAGTTTTCAAACGCACAGACATCAATTGATGCGGTGCAGTGGGTCGAACCGTCGAATGCGCGCACCGGCCAGGAGGACGCCACCAAAACCGACGGTCCACTGTCGACACTGACGTCGAAATTCAAGGACCTGCACGGCCTGGACAACAGCGCCATCGACCGCAGCCAGGACCACTTGCGCGCCGTCGCCAAAGGCGAGCGCGACCTGGAAAACGCCAAGGATCGCACTGAAGGGGCCAAGCCCATCTACACCATTCCCGAGAACTCGACGCTGATGGGCTCGATCGCCATGACAGCCCTGATTGGCCGCGTACCGGTGGACGGCACGGTGAACGATCCCTACCCCTTCAAGGTACTGGTGGGACCCGACAACCTCACCGCCAACGGCATCGACCTGCCGGACGTGGTCGGCGCGGTCATGAGCGGCAGCGCCTCAGGCGACTGGACCTTGTCCTGTGTGCGCGGCCAGGTCGAGTCGATCACCTTTGTCTTCAGCGACGGCACCGTCCGCACGGTGCCGCAACCGCAAAAAGTCGTGAGCCGCAATCGCAGCAGCACCCAGACCTCGGACACCGAGAACATCCGCGGCGGCTTGGGCTATATCTCCGATCCCTACGGTATTCCCTGCATCTCCGGCGAGCGCCGCTCCAACGCCCAGCAGTACCTGGGCAGCCAGAGCCTGATCACCGCGGCTGGCGCCGGCTTTGCCGCGGCGCTGGGCAGCGAGCAGACCAACACCTCGTTCATCAACTCGGCCAGCGGCAGCCTGGCTTTGAGCCAGAACAGCGGCACCAGCGCTCTGAACTCGGTCATCAGCGGTGGCATCGGCGACATCCGTGACTGGATCAACAAGCTCTACGGCGAAGCCTTCGCCGCCATCTATGTCCCGCCTGGGGCCAAGGTGGCTCTGCACCTGGATCACGAAATCAGCATCGACTACGAACCCAAAGGTCGGAGAGTGAATCATGAAAGCCCATCCGTTTCGGTACTGGATCTGGATTAGCCTGCTGCTTGGCCTGCATCTGGCTGGCTGTTCCACCAGCAAGGATGAAATGCTGCCCCACGGCGAGCAAACCATGCTGGATATCTGGAACGGCAGCGGCTCGGTCGGCGCCCAGCAACAGCTGCAGGAGGCCCGCAGCGAACTACGCCGTCCGGTGCTGGATCCCGAGCACCTGATCAACGACCAGAACGCCTACACCCGCACCGCCGCCAACGAGATCCGCGCTCAGTTTCCGCGCCTGCCCAATCCCGACCTGGTCATGTACATCTACCCGCACCTGACCGGTACCCAGCAGACACCGGTGCCAGGCTACTCGACGGTGTTTCCGTTGTACGAGAAGGTCCAGTACGCGCTGCCGGGCGAACGCCTGGATGATCTGTGATGGCCGATGACGCGAATCGCGACCCGCCGCGCTGGAAGCCTTGGCGTGCGGCGCAGCGTCGGCGGGCAACCTGCGCCGATGAAGCGGCGCAGTACGCGCACAATCCCAGCTTCGCCGACCACTTGCCCTGGGTCGAATACCTCGAGGAGGAACAGTGCTTTCTGCTCGACGACAATCGCTCCGTAGGCGCCGTGTTCGAGCTGCAGCCGATCGGGACCGAAGGCCGTGAACCCGAGTGGCTGATGGCGGCGCGCGACGCCCTGGAAGATGCGCTGCAGGACAGCTTCGACGAACTCGACCAGGCGCCTTGGGTGGTGCAGTTCTTCTGCCAGGACGACAGTGACTTTTACCCGTACCTCGAACGCCTGGAGCGCTACATCGCCCTTCGGGCACAAGGCACGCCGTTTACCGGAGCCTTCCTCGCGTCGATGCAGTGTCACCTCCACGCCATCGCCAAACCGGGCGGGCTGTTTGACGACCATGTCGTGTCTCACCTGCCCTGGCGTGGCAGCAACCGGCGAATTCGGCTGGTGGTCTATCGCCGGCTCGGGGACCAGGCTGACGATGAAGGGCAAAGCCCGGTTCAACTGCTGAGTCGCACCTGCGATCGCCTGGTGGCCTCGTTGCAGGCCTGCGGGGTCAGCCCTCGGCGGTTGACCGGGCGCGACTTTTACGCCTGGTTGCTACCCTGGTTCAACCCGGCTCCTGCCCTCACCGGCGAATCCCCCGCAGCGTTCTATCGACGCGTGCCCTATCCGGAGACGGACGACGGCGAGGACCTATCGCTGCCGTTCGACCACGATTTCGCCGAGCGGCTGTTCTTCCACGAACCGCGTTCCGATAACGACCAGGGCCTTTGGTACTTCGATCAACAACCCCACACCGTGATAGTGGTCGACAAGCTGCGCAGACCGCCGCATATCGGTCAGTTGACCGGTGAAACGCGCAAGGGCGAAGCCTTGAACGCCCTGTTCGATCAGTTGCCCGAGCAGGCGGTCATGAGCCTGACCTTGGTGATCACGCCCCAGGATGTACTCGAGGAGCAGCTCAACCGCCTAGCGCGCAAAGCCATCGGCGAGAACCTCGCCTCGACCCAGACCCGCCAGGACGTCGAAGAGGCCCGCGCGCTGATCGGCCGCCAGCACAAGCTGTACCGCGGCACCTTGGCGCTGTACCTGCGTGGCGCCGACGAACAGCAACTGCGCCAGCGTTCAATCCAGGCCGCCAATGTGCTGCTCGGGGCCGGCCTGCAACCGGTGCGCGAGGGTGATGAAGTGGCCGCGTGCAACAGCTACCTGCGTTGGCTGCCGATGGTCTATAACCCTGCACGAGACACGCGCAACTGGTACACCCGACTGCTGTTTGCCCAGCATGCCGCCAACTTGCTGCCCCTCTGGGGGCGCAGCATCGGCACCGGCAACCCCGGCATTACCTTCTTCAACCGCGGCGGTGCGCCGTTGTCTTTCGATCCGCTGTCGCGCTTCGACCGCTCCATGAATGGCCACCTGCTGTTGTTCGGCCCGACCGGCGCCGGCAAATCGGCCACCCTGGTCTCAATCCTGATGCAGGTCATGGCCGTGTACCGGCCGCGGCTGTTCATCGTCGAAGCCGGCAACTCCTTCGGCCTGCAGGGCGATTACTTCGCCACCCTCGGGCTGTCCGTGAACAAGGTCCAGCTCAAACCCGGCAGTGGTCTGAGCCTGGCGCCCTTTGCCGATGCCCGGCGGCTGATCGAGCACCCTGACCAGGTGGCCAGCCTGTCGACCGAAGACTTGGATGAAGTCGCACCGGATAGTGATGAGCAGCGCGACGTGCTGGGCGAGCTGGAGATCACCGCGCGGCTGATGATCACCGGTGGCGAAGCCAAGGAAGAGGCACGCCTGACCCGAGCAGACCGCAGCCTGATCCGCGAGTGCATCCTCGATGCCGCCCGGCACTGCGCAGCCACCAAGCAGCAGGTCATGACCCGCCACGTCCGTGATGCGCTGCGCCAGGTCGCCGGCGATGTCCACCTGCCCGACAAGCGCCGTGAGCGAGCGCAGGAGATGGCCGAGTCCATCGACCTGTTCTGCCAAGGCTTCGAGGGCGCCCTCTTCGACCGACCCGGCACGCCCTGGCCGGAGAGCGATGTGACGATCGTCGACCTCGCCACCTATGCCCGTGAGGGCTATGAGGCGCAGATGTCGATCAGCTACATCAGTCTGATGAACACGGTGAACAACCTCGCCGAACGCGACCAGTACCTGGGGCGCCCGATCATCATGGTCACCGACGAAGGCCACATCATCACCAAAAATCCACTGCTGGCGCCCTTTGTGGTCAAGGGCACCAAGATGTGGCGCAAGCTCGGCGCATGGTTCTGGCTGGCGACGCAGAACCTGGCCGACTTCCCCGACGCGGCGCAGACCATGCTCAACATGATCGAGTGGTGGATCTGCTTGAACATGCCGCCGGCGGAAATCGAGGAGATCGCCCGCTTCAAGAAGCTCACGCCGGCGCAGAAAGCGCTGCTGCTGTCCGCGAGCAAGGCCTCGGGCAAGTACACCGAGGGCGTGGTCCTGTCGAAGAACCTGGAGACACTGTTTCGCGCGGTGCCGCCGAGCCTGTACCTCGCCCTGGCCATGACCGAGCCCGAGGAGAAAGCTCAGCGCTGGCGGTTGATGGAAGAGTACCAACAGTCCGAGCTGGAGGCCGCCCTGCAGGTCGCCGCAGAGATCGATCGCCTGCGCGGTATGTCCTGAACAGCCCAGAGCCAGCCATAGTCAAAGCCCTTTCCCTTAGCAAAATTCGACAGGATTACATTTTCACTCCATCGGTCGTTTCGCCTCATTCGCCCCCTCAACCCGGCGACGGACGAAACCGATCACCCCGGACTCGGTTTGCCCGTCCTCCTCCTGAGTTAGATCCGGGATGCTGACACTTGGCGCACGGATGCCCACCGCTGCCACCTGCCGAGCGCTGCCCATGAATGTGACCGCCGCCACCCAACGCAGATACCGAAAGGCCAGGAGGACAGAGCGCGGCCGAACCTTCACTGTGGCCGCTCTGCTCGTCGTGGCTGAGCAGTGCCTGGCACTGACCACTCCCGCCATCATCGCCTCCGTCACTTCGCTGCAGTGCCTGGAGTACCGAGTCGTCGGAATCTGCTATTGGCTACTCTGCACGCCCTTTGGCTGCACCGTGCGGACCTCACCCAAGGTCCGCCATTTCATTCCCGAACTGGTGGTGTCGAGTTATTCCAACACCGGTGGTAATCCTTGGAGCGAGATGTCCGCACTGGCGGCGCCGACGCCGGCGTCGCAGGGCGGCGGCAACCTGATCACGCCCTCACTGCAGCGCGATAACCTTCCGCGCTTCAAGAACGTCGACGGCATCGGGCATCCCGGCGGCGCGGCGCTGACTGCCCTGGCGAAAAGTTTCGGCTATGCGTGCCCGAGTGGGGCCGTGTCTTTTTCACCCTACTACCTCAGCACGCTCGACCCCTTGGCTTGGCGCCAGACCATCCCTGAATCCGTCTACCCGCAGGCGCTCGTACCGGGCATGCGCGAGATTGGCAGCCAAGCGCTTGGGGACATGTGGGGCAGCGTCTATCCACGCCACGGTTTTCTGGTGCAGCCCGACGACTTCAAGGCGGCTGCCGTCATGGCTCAGCGCGCCAGCGACTTCATCACGCGCGCTGGCCAGCCGCATGTTTACCGGCCGCTGCAGCCGCTGCCCGCTCCCGGCTACTGGCCGCCGCAGCAGGTCATGGAGAACAACGTCAATAACCACCGCTGGCAGTTGCTGGTCCCGACGGTCCAGAACACCTGCGCGATCTTCCCCAGCTCGACAGTCCAGAACAACGACGGCGCCTATGCCTGGTCGCTTTGGCGCCCCTACCGCTGCTGCCAGCGCATGGGTCAGACCTTCCTGTTCAGCATCGACTTTGATGGAGGCCAATGATGAACACCCTCTCAATCGGGTTGCTGTGTTTCCTCGTGTGTACCGCGGGTTACGCCGCCGAAAGCGGCTACCACCTTGGCCAACAGGCCGAAGTGTTGGATGACCGAGTGATGTACACCATCGGCGGCGGATCAGCGGCGGGAGCGCCCTCCTCGCTCTACCGCCCCAATGGCCTCGGCGTCGGCATGTCCTGGCGGGCGAACATGATGTGCGGAAACATGAACCTCTCGAACACCCTGCAGAACCAGCTCAACGGTGCCACCCAGGGCTTCCAGCAGATCATGGGCAATGTCATACAGAACGCCACGCAGGCGGTGATGTCGCTACCGGCGATGATCATTCAGCGCGCCAACCCCGGGCTGTACGAGTTGCTGAGCAATGGTGTGCTGCAAGGGCGCATCGACTTCGACCGCTCCAAGCTCACCTGCCAGGCAATGGCCGCGAAAATGGCCGACAAAGTCGACCAGGCCGGCTGGGGCGCGCTGGCGCAGAACCAGGAGATGCAGCAAAACCTCGAGCGGTCCGACGGTGATGCCGTGATGGCGGTGAAGGACACCGAATCGAACAACGGCAACAACGGTGTCAGTTGGGTCGGTGGACAGAAAGCCGGGGGCAACGGTCAGCAACCTATCCGGTTGACCTCAGACGTGGTCAAGGCGGGCTATAACCTGCTACACAACCGAGCCGTTGGGGAAACGTCGGCCGTCGGGTCTGGGTGCCAGAATGGCGCAATCTGCCAAGCTTGGTCGAGCCCCGAGGAGGCCTCCGAATGGGCCACCCGCGTGCTCGGTGAAACCGAGGTGGAGACCTGTGACGACTGCGAAACGCTGCGTGTGACCGCCGGCACAGGTTTGTCACCACTGATCCAGGAAACCTATACGGAGCACCTCGAGGGACTGCAGCGCATGTTGTCGGGCTCGGAACAGCCCACGCCGGAAAACCTCGGCAAAGTTTCCAGCCCCTTGCTGCAGGTCTCCCGCGGGGTCATCGAGGGGTTGCGCGACGATCCCGACCAGAACCTGCTGGCCCGACGCCTGGCCAGCGAGACCGCGTTATCGAGCGTGATCTACAAAGCGATGCTGCTGCAGCGCACGCTGCTGGCCGGCAGCCATGAGCCCAATGTCGCGTCGGCGCAGCCTGCCACCACCGCCCTCAACGGTAATGTCGAAACGCTGGAGCGCGAGATCCGCCTGCTGCAAACCGAGCTGCAGGTACGCCAGTCGCTGGCCACCAACACCGCCAGCCTGGTGCTCGATCGACATGTCGGCGGCGCCGACGCCTCGCGCAGTATCGATCAGCGCGATCCTGAGCCGGATCGACTGCACCGGGCGGACCAAGGGAGGAGCACACCATGATGCCGCTCTCGGTGAGGTCAACGATCTGTCATGCACTGCTGATCCTCGGCGCCATAGTGGTCATTCTGGTGATTGCCTTGATGGCACTGCAACTGCCGGGCTCCCAGCTTGATTGGTTTACGCAGGCGCGGGGGACTACGCCCTACTTCGCCTGTTGGCGCGTCCTGCAGTACACCCTGATCCTCGCCGACTGGACCGCGGCGTTGCGCTTGCGGCCCGCGCTTGTGGACCAGCAACGCGTCAAGCGTCTGGGATTAATCGGCTTCAGCTCGATCATCCTAGTCGAACTGTCTCGCGTGTGAGGGGTAGCCATGAACATGAGCACCAACAGCTACCTCGAGTACTACCTGTCGCTGCTGGCCTGGATCATCAACAACGGCATCTGGAACACGCTGGCCGACACGGGGCTGTTCGCCGCGCCCTTCGGCGCGATCATCCTGCAGGAATGGCTGTCGGCCCGCCAACAGGGCGCTGACGAAGGCAACAAGGGCCTGCTGTCGATCCCTCGGGTCGAAAACCGGCTGTGGATGAGCTACGTGGTCATCCTGTTTGGCTGCATGCCGTTCTTCCCGCTGAACCTGTCCTCGGTGACCTTCGATGATGCGGCGAACCAGCGCTGTGGGGTGTCCATGGCCAAGCCCGCGGACACGGCCTGGGGCACGACCTTCAACACCATCGGTGAGAAGTCAGCAAACGTGCCGGTGTGGTGGTTCCTGGTGCATGCCATGAGCAAAGGCATCACCGCCGCTGCCACCGCGTCGATTCCGTGCGCGCCTGACATCCGCGCGATGCGCATGGAGATCGACAGCTCGCGCATCAACGACCAGGTGCTGCTGCAGGAGGTCGCCGACTTCACCCGGGACTGCTACGGCTTTTCGCGCTCGCGGCTGTTCACCAATCGTCCCGAGCTGGACGAATCGCAGAGCTACGATGCGTCCTGGATCGGCTCGACCTACTTGCTCAACAGACCGGGTTACTACGACACCGATCGCTCGCGAACGCCTAGGGTCGACTGGCCATACGACGAGACCCGGGATACCTCCCTGCCTCGGCTCGACAACGACGCGGGTTACCCCACCTGCAAACAGTGGTGGAGCGATGCCACGGTCGGGCTGCGTGATCGCCTGGTCGCCGAGGTCGATCCGTCGCTGATTTCGCAGTTGCGGGGCTGGCTGACCGGGCGGAGTGCCAGCGAGATCGAAAACGCTACTCTACGGGAGCTGGTGAGCCCGCGGCAGCAGTCATTGAGTATGGCGCCCGGACAGGTGTTCCAGGACTATGGCAGCAGTGCCCGGGGCGGCTCACTGACGCAAGGCCTCAACAATCTGGCGACAAACACCGGCCTGGCCCTGGGCTCGTTCAGCAACTTCCCGGCGATGAATGCGCTGCGAACGGCCTTGCCGATGGTTCAGGCCTTCCTGATCATGGGCACGATCATCAGTTTGCCGCTGGTACTGCTGATCAGCACTTACCAGCTCAAGGCGCTCATGACGATCACGTTCGCGCTGTTCACCCTGCACATGCTGACGTTCTGGTGGGAGCTTGCGCGCTGGATCGATTCGAGCATGCTGGAAACGCTGTACAACCAAGTCTCCGCCACCGACCAGCTGCTTTTGTCATTACCGACGGCAGGATTCATGGACGGGACGGTTACCGCGCAGGTGATCGAGTACGTTATGGGCACAATGTTCGTGGTGCTGCCAATGTTTTTCCTCGGCGCGATGAGCTGGGCTGGTTACAACGTTGGCAGCAACGTTCAAAGCTTGCTTACTCAGGGCGCGGAAAGCGCCAAACTTCAAGCCGGGAAAGGATCATCTCAAGTTGTCGAAGGTATTCAAAAGCTCAAGTAAAAATCAGCGTAGTGATCCGTGATCGTCATACATCTCAGGATACTTGAAACGATGGCGAGGGTGACTCACTTCGAAAATATCAGGCTCATTGTCAGGTGCAGTTATTGGCAATGCTGCGATTGTCCAAAGCGCAAGCATTCCAAGCGCTAAGAAAAGTGCAACTGACGCAACCGCAAGCAAGATGAGCAACTTGAAAATCTGCAAGCCAAATTGCCGATACTTGAAGGGCACTGAAGCTAATGCACTGGAATGCAGCAGCGTCGTTTCGAGTCGCTTGACCATCCGGCCAGCACCAACCGCAGCGTGTATGCAATGCTTGCCGATGCTTGTCCGACTGGAGGTTGAAGAAGCTGTAGTCAACATTTGATTGGCTCCTCTCCCGTCATTTCGCTCGGGGCCATTTGGTTACCGCCAACTTGGATCCAAGCTTTAGCTTACTCTTCTGCTGCTGATTTTCATGACCGTTGATCACCTGCCAGTCGCCGATTATCACCGGTGGCGCTCAGTGCACTGGTTCGCTCGACCCATGCGAAAAACACCATTGACGCTATGTCGGTTCGCTTGTTAAACCAATTGTGCAATCGCTGGTTTTCCAGCATCCCAGGTAGCCATAACCTTTGAGGCTACGTCACACACGTGATGGTTATCCCCAAATGCGATTCGCGTTCGGCAGCTCGCATGGTCACCGTTCCCCGGTGATGAACGCCTTCCAATCCCCCATAGCTCATTGAGCCCGCGTCTTTGACGCCCCCCAAACCCAATCCATACCAGTGCTGGGAATTCTCCCGCATGGGTGGCATTCCTCCGCACATTTTGGAGGATCTCATCATGCTGAGTTTTACAGGCACTGAACTTCACGCCGTATTAGCAGAGGCCGGTATCAACGGTTGCAGAGTCATATTGGTCAAAGACCACGGCGTCTACCTCATGTCAGAGGTTGGCGAATGCAAGCCGGATGGCGGTGGGCGCAAACGCGTGGCTTATGCCACCGGTTGCAACCCTGCCGTCGACGACTTCGACACCTGGTGGAATCATGCCCGCGATGAATTCGGTGGCGATGATTTTGCCGAGTACTTTGACATTGACGATCCCGTTCTCGCCAGCCTTCGCGGCACTGCAGGTTCGCTGGGGGTGGAGGCTACCTCCACCCACCTGTACCTGGCCGCCGAGGTTGATCCTGCGGGAAAACCTTGAACCTAAAAGCGAGCACCTCGCGCTTCCCGAGAGGCACCTAGCGGGCCTTTCGGGAGGCATTACACACTACGTTCAGACTGACTGGAGATCGCCACTGGTCAGGAATTCAAGGCCGATAGTCTTCCTTTGAACGCCTTGGATAGAGCCGTTCAAAGGAGGTCAGGATCGGAGATTGACCCCACGTTCAGGCGCGTTTTAATGGACGGACGCTCTCTGCTCGGCGGGTTGATCGGATCCGGCAAATCCACACCAAACCTCAGAAAGGTGACGCGGAATCTGCTAACCGGAGGCCACCATGTCCAGGATGAACCACCTCTCCACTGCCATTGTGCTGAGCCCAGGTGTCTGGCGACAGTTCATTGAACCTGCCACAGGCGAGGAGCCGGTTGGTCAGTCCACACTGCGCTTGGCAGAACTGCTCAATAGCGCGCTAACGTCTGCACCGCTTGCCCTGCACCATCCCATAGCACTGCAGCTCGAGCTGCAGAGCAACGGCACTTCAGTAGTTGCTCATTTGCCGCAGCTTCAGCTGGCTCGCGTCACCCCACACAGCGGCCCAGCTTTTTTGCTCGTCCGACTGCCTGATGAGAGCGCGGTAGACATCGCTGCCCTCTGACCCACTCAGCACCGTCACTGCCCCTCTACCCCACCGGGAACCCTTCCCGGTGGGGAGGTGTTCCCCCTTCACAACCGGAGAACGCCATGTCCGATATCTACCTGGACGTCACCAACAAGATCGTCAGTGCCCTGAGCCAAGGCGTGATCCCTTGGATCAAACCCTGGACTACCGCAGGTTCGAGCGCTGACTCCCCATTCCCCATCAACGCCATTACCCGGCGGCCTTACGCCGGCATCAACGTTCCACTCTTGTGGGCCGAGGCCCGCCTGCGAGGGTTCACCAAGGATCGCTGGCTGACCTTCAATCAAGCACGCAAGGCTGGCGGCCATGTGCGCAAGGGCGAGCAATCCACCCTCGCGGTGCTGTACAAACCGATGAGCAAGGAGGCGCATGACGAGGACGGCCAAGTCGTTCGCGATGAGCAGGGCAACATCAAATTGGTGCAGTTCGCGATTCTGCGCACACACTGCCTGTTCAACATTGAGCAGACCGAAGGCTTGCCTGACGAGGAGCCAGCCTCCACCGAGCACACTGACCCCGCGACCTTCATCGATCATGAACCAGCAGAGCAACTGCTGGTCGCCAGCGGTGCGCGCATCGAGCATCGCTACAGCGATGATGCGTGCTATCAGCCGATTCGGGATCTGATCCAACTACCTACGAAGGCGCAGTTCGAAGACGTCGGCAGCTACTACGCAACGGCTCTGCATGAGCTGACACACTGGTCGGGCCACCGGTCGCGTCTGAACCGTGAAGGTATCACCGGCGGGCATGCATTCGGCTCCACGGCGTATGCCTTCGAGGAACTGGTCGCAGAAATGGGCGCCGCGTTTCTCTGCGCACTCACCGGTACCACGGGCGAGTTGCGTCACGAGGAATACCTGGCGTCCTGGTTGAAGATACTCAAGGAAGACAAACGAGCCATTTTCCGCGCCAGTGGTCAGGCCCGGGAAGCCTCTGAGTACCTGTTGGCCTTGCAGTCTGATCAAGCCACGGATACGTCCGCTCGACTCACCGCATGATTGCTCTCACCCAGCAAAAAGGCCCCTATCCGGGGCCTTTATTTTGTCTGCTGCGTGACTTGTACCGCTGTCAATAAGTCAGCGATTACTGCACCCAGCTCTCAACGGTGTCCGAGCCGTGCTCCTGCTTCCACTGTTTGAGGATCTTGTGGTTGCCGCCCTTGGTTTCCACAACCTCACCGCTCTGCGGATGCTTGTAGCGTTTCACCTCGCGCGGCTTACGCTGGCTGCTGCTGGACGCACTCGCGGTCGGTACGCTCAGACCCTTGGACGGATCCAGAATGCTGATCACCTGGCGCAGGCCCATGCTGTACTCTTCCAGCAACGCTTTGAGTTTCTGCTCAAACTCGATTTCCTGCTTCAAACCAGAGTCGTTTTTCATGGCATCCAGCTGTTGCAGCTGCGCGGCCAATTGCGCTTCCAGTGCTTTGAACTCGGCAAGTTTGGACATGAATAATTTTCCTAAGCGTGGGACAAGTGCAGGGATAATAACTGAGACTGCGGTTTTAGCCGAAGGTTTACTTAAAGCGCACGCGCTCTTGCAAGGTTTCGGTTAAAACGACCTCGCTTGGTCACTCAATCAGACAAGTGCTGACAAAGGTGCGCCACAAGTTGCCGCGGATTTGCGCTGTTTCCAATCTTGAACACGATATCGCGCTGGCTGCGGGGCAGCTTTTTCGCACAGCGCTTGGCTGCAGATCGGATGGCCGTATCCGTGCCATGAATCCGATCGGCCAGTAACACGATCAACACTGCATCACTTAACGTCATCCGCGCCCCTACTCTAGCAATGATGCCGGCCAGTCTACGCCCTGGACAAAGGGGTCGCTATTCCGATCGGCCACCGATTCCGATGGACCTGGCTTCGAATTATCACTCCCGTAAAAAAGGCCAAGGCGGTAAAGGGTAACGGCGGCAATGGAAGGGGGCGCAAGGGTAAGAGGCTTATCCGAAAAGGCAAAAGGACCTCCCGAACGAACAGCAGGTCATGCGATGAAACGCTCGTGGTTTAGATTTCGAAAAGGTGAGGCGGCAGAACTCACTCCCACTCCCTTCGTCGAGGGCTTCATGCTTCCCCGGTCGGCCGAATCGCTACTCGCCGCCGACCACCGGAGAAAGCTGCTCGAACGCATCTGGCAGTACACGGCCCTCTCCGAAGCGCAGTTTGATCGGCTCTACCTAGAGCCCATCCGCCGCTACGCCAGCTTCGTACAGCAACTCCCGGCGAGCGAAAGCCATCATCACGCCTATCCCGGGGGCATGCTCGATCACGGGTTGGAACTCGTGGCCTGCTGCTTGAAGCTACGCCAATCCTACCTCCTCCCCAGCGGTGCGGCGCCAGAAGACCACGCGGCACAAGCCGATGCCTGGAGCGCCGCGATTGCCTACGGTGCCCTGCTCCATGACATCGGCAAAATCGCCGTCGATTTGCAGGTGGAGTACCAGAACGCAGCGCGCTGGCACCCCTGGCACGGACCGCTGTGCCAGCCCTACCGTTTCCGCTACCACCCAGGCCGCGAATACAAGCTGCACGGTGCCGCGGCGGGGTTGCTCTATACGCAGATCCTATCGCCCGCCCTGCTCGACTGGCTAAGCGATTATTCCGAATTATGGAGTCAATTGCTGTTCCTGCTCGCCGACCACTACGAGCACGCAGGGATTCTCGGGGAACTGGTGCTGCAAGCTGACCGGGTGTCCACCGCACAGAACATCGGTGCTAATCCCGCGAAGGCCTTGCAGGCGCCCAAGCACTCCCTGCAGCACCACTTGCTCACGGGACTGCGCCATCTGGTCAAGAACGAGTTCAAGCTCAACCAGCCCGGCGCAGCCGGCTGGCTAACTGAAGACCACCTATGGCTGGTCAGCAAGACCACGACCGACAAACTGCGCGCACATCTACTGGCCCAGGCTGTGGACGGTATCCCCACCTCCAACATCGCCTTGTTCGATGAGCTGCAGTCACATGGATTGGTGGAAGCGACACCGGAAAGCAAAGCTGTTTGGAACGCCACTGTCACGGACGGTGACTGGCAGCATCGCTTCACCTTCCTCTGCCTGCAGCCGAGCCTGGTCTGGGCCGATGAACTCCGACCCGAAGTTTTCAGTGGCACTATTGAGTTGACCGTGGCACCGTCCCTGCCGACCGATGAAGCGAGGGAGTCAGCCATAGCTCGGCCAAAGATCGCAGCTGCAGAACAACAGCACACCGCTGTGGCGCTAACTGAGGACTTCGCCTATCTCGACGATCTGATGGACATGCTGCAGGAGCCGGCCGAACTCCAAGCTCGACCAACTGCGGAAAGCCTGCGGTCTTCCGCTTCGCCGTGTCAAGACGACGTGGGATTAGCCTTCATCGAGTGGCTGCGCGAAGGAGTTCACAGTCATCGCTTAGTGGTCAACGACAGCAAGGCCATGGTCCATACCGTGGACGGCACATTTTTCCTAGTAACGCCGGGCATTTTCCAACGCTACGTAGCTGAGCATCCAGACTCGGCCGAAGCGTCCCCTAAGAGCGATTCCTGGCGTGTTCTACAACATCAATTTGAGAAACTGGATGTCCATCTTAAAAAGCCTAATGGCCAGAACATTTGGACCTGCAAGGTTAAAGGTCCTCGCAAAACGAGCTCACTCAATGGCTACCTCCTGCGCGGTAAGGCAGCGATATCCCAAGAGTCACCGGCGGACAATCCGTTTCTTACATTAGTCAGGTAAACCTCCAACGCAATTCCCTTAAGTAGCCCATGGCTTGAACAATCAAACCATGGGCACCTTAATCTAATCATTCCTGTGATGACGAATGGCCTTCTCGATTCGCGAGCGGCCAGCATGTGCGAGCTTCATAACACCCGCCTCCTTGGCGACGGCGTGGATCAAGGCCTCAGCCGCATGCCCCTTTGCTTCCATCTCACCCACAAGCGCAGACAACTCCTGCAGGCAGATTTCCGCCAGGCTGCGCACGGAGTCATCGTCACCAGGACGGCGGAATAGCTGAATCGAGGTTGGTTGGCCAGAAGAAGGTCCCCAGTTGCTCTTCCTCATGAGACCTGAAGTGAGCACGCGCGATCTGATCAACGCGATCACGAATACGCGCTCCTGTACGAACCCATCCGTGTGCCCGGGCGATGCGTCGGGACAGCACGCTGTCGAGTACGGGGCCTTCTTCGTTTACAACGTGGGCGATCATGCTCTGCAGAATCGGCGTGTAGGCGGCATTGAAGAAATGGTCAGGGCTCACGCCATCCACGGCCTGAGTAGGATCTGTCTCACGATAGACTGGGTAGTCTGCCGGTACATAGGCTACGTATTCAGCAGCGGCCTCAACGGTGGCCACCTTCGCGTATTTGAGCTCCTGGAAGGCGCCAGTCGGGTCATTGGCCACAGGAATACCCTCCTCGCCCGTGATCACTTGGCTCACTTGCTCCACCACCTCAATCACCTCGGCAACGGCAGCGTCGGTTTTGAGTCGCTCTGCTTCCTCGGCAGCATCGATTGCAGCCTGCTTGGCACGCGATGACTCCAGCAAAGCCATGAGTTTATGATGAACCTTCTCTGCAGTGCCCGCAGCGTCAATCCACCAGTCCGTCGACCAGATCCTCACGATCTCCCAACCCAGCCCACGCAGAACGAATTCTCGAAGCTTATCTCGATCACGAGCGGTCGCGCTGCGATGGTAGGTAGCACCGTCGCACTCAACGCCGGCAAGGAATCGACCTGGCGAATCAGGGTGCACGATGCCGAGGTCAATGCGGAATGACGACACGCCGATCTGGGTAACGACCTGCCAGCCTTTCTTGGAAAGCTCAGCCGCAACTGCTTTCTCGAATGGGCTATCGAAGCCACCAACGCTTCCTCGATCAGCTTCAACCAGGGCCTGCGGCCCTCGCTCAGCAAACTCCAGGAAGTGCTTCAGATCGCGTACACCTTCATTCTTGGTACGAGACAGATCCATGTGTTCGGGGCGAGTGGTCGAGAACACGACAAGCTCCTGACGTGCTCGAGTGATGGCTACGTTGAGTCGACGTTCTCCACCTTTCTCGTTCATCGGGCCAAAGCTCATCGAGGTGTGCCCGGCTGCGTCCTTACCGAAGGTGATCGAGAAGTAAATGATGTCTCGCTCATCGCCTTGTACGCTCTCGAGGTTCTTCACGAACACCGGCTCAAGCAGCGACTCAGAGAAGTAGCTATCCAGGGACGGATCCTTACGGCAGGCTTCGTCGAGCAGATCCTCAATTAACTTTTGCTGCTCGCCGTTGAAGGTCACAACACCTACGGTGTGGCCAGACTCGCGGAAGGCTGGCGATTTCAACCGAGCGACAAGGTGGGTTACCAGCGCCTGTGCCTCGATGCGGTTTGTGCGCGAACCGCCTCGGTCATAGATACCGGCAACGGGATGCAGCTTGACTGCTTTGTCGGTTGTAAATGGCGACGGGAATGTAACCAACTCCGACTTGTAGTAGCGCTGGTTCGAGAATGCGATGAGGCTCTCGTGACGGCTACGGTAGTGCCAGTTAAGGTTGCGAGTCGGGAGGTTTGCACTGATGCATTCGTCCAGGATGCTTTCCAGATCTGCCTCAGTGTCTTCGTCTTCCGATGAAGACTCAGCACGCCCGAAGAACGATGTCGGCGGCAGCTGTTTCGGGTCACCCACCATCACGACTTGGCGACCGCGAGCCATCGCCCCAATCGCATCCCACACAGGAATCTGGGATGCCTCATCGAAGATGACCAAGTCGAACGGTGTCGTATCAGATGGCAGATACTGGGCGATCGACAGCGGGCTCATAAGCAGACACGGTGTGAGCTTGGTTAGTGCACCTGGCGCTTGGCTCATCAACTCGCGCAGTGGCATGTGCCTAGTCTTCTTGTTCATCTCATGGCGCAACAACCCCCACTCCGATGAACGCGTTACGCTCTCCTGGCTAGGCAGCTCAGAGCACAGACGCGCGCGCAGCCAGTCACGAGTTAAGGCGATGAACTTATCATCCAACGCTCGGAAATCGCGAATGCGTTGTTCGTGCTCAGCGCTGACAAAGGTGCGGATGACGGCCTCGTTGTCGACGGTCGCGTTAAGCCACCAGCGAGCGTAGTTCACTTCAAGCACACGACGCACCTTGCCCGCGGTGATGGCGCCGCTCTCCATAGCTTCCACGATCGGAGCTAAGCCAACTGCATACGCCTCATCGCGGACTTTGCGCCAGGCGCACCAGGCTCTCAGGCGAGGCTCGGAAGCCACCATCAGCTCACAGTTCTGCTTGAGCTCTTCGAGCGAAAGCTCTGAGTTCGCTGCTACCGTTATCTCGGTGAATTGGCCAACGGCCGTCAAGTGAGCCGACCGCGCCTCCACATTCTTCAGCTTGTCACGAAGGGAAATCCCCGACTGAATGATGGAGCCTTCAGGCTCGAGCAAAGCATTCCCGTCGCCAAGCAACGCATTGAGTGGCCCTTTGAACCCTGCAATTTGCTCCGGGCTCTCGGCTAGCTTGGCCAAAGCTACCGCAATCTGGCCCTGGAACAGCACAGCCTGACGTGCGTCGTCCACCTTTGTCTTCAAATCATTCCAAAGTGGAACAACCTCTCGCAGGTCAGAAAGGTCTGCCAAATCTCGCTCCAGGATGCCCCGCTTCTTGAGCAGAACAACGTCATTCTTCAAAACGTTCCCGCAACGTCCCTCCTCCACAAGAGGATGGTCATCGGTTAGACGCCCACGCTCTTCAATCTCGCGTCGCTCAGACTGGAACTGCAACCCTGCCGTAAGTATTTCGGTCTCAGTAGCGAGGCCCTTCCAAAGCTCCGCAGTCTGACTCGCAAGCTCTGTGAACTCCGCCAACTCACCGTCGAGGCGAACAATAGCGCGCATGCGGGATAGTTGAGCCTTCAGCGCTTCGCCAAGCTGCCCTTGCTCGATGGCTTCGAACCCCTCGTCGTGCCACCCGGAATTGCTCAACTGATTAGACAAAGCGATCTGGAAGGCAATGGCACGCGATAGGTGGCCAGGGTTGGTCTTTGCCCCACTCCAAACATCGGCGCACTGGGCTCCCGGTTGGAGTTCGTCAATCGACTTTCTGACGGCACGGATTTCGATCCAAGTCGAAAGATCCTTCGCTACGTCCGCTTCTCCAGGAGCGGCCTGCACAGCAGCAAGTGAGGCCGTAACGCGTCGTTTGCCTAACCAGGATTTAGGCCAGATGGCATCGTCAGCCTTTAGCCAGTCTTGGTGCAGGTTTTCGACCTCGAGCCCTTCTACCGACTCGCTATAGCTTACGGAGAGCTGATCAGAGAGCTCTTTGATTGTTGAGAATTTTGAAAGCGCATCTTGAAGCGTTTCCACTACGGCTGGAGCCCAAGCAGCACCCAGGGAGCCCATAGTCGACCTGCGCTGACTCAGCAAATCCATCGCACGCCTGGCATCACCCGCGACTCTGGCAGGCCAGATAGCAGACAGCTTGGAAGTAAGATCCCGGTGCTCCTCAATCCAGTTACAGCCATCCGTTAAGCGCTGTGCAATTGATCGAGCGTTCGGCAACAAAGCGAAGCGCCAGTCATGACCAGCTGCGGTGGGCAGCACCGAAGAAAGAGTCGACAGACCTTCAAGAGGCGAAGGTGTGTGGGGAACTGTCGGCAGCCCTGCCAATTCGATGAAGCGATGAATCGCTTTTTGTGCCTCTAGAACCGAAGGCAGCACATCACGAGCTGCTTGAACAAACTCTTGCCTCCAATGCGGAGACCACTCTGTTTGACCGATCCCGGAAAGAGCGTGGCCGCCGAGATTTTCGTAACCCACCTCTTGAGCGTTAACCTCAAGACGGTCGCCGAGCTCACGAATGTCCAGCATTGCTTTCTGGTCATGAGTTTCAGGCGACAGCCAATTCAAGCTCGCTATTGGCTCGTCAGTACCGGAGGTAACGGTACCGATCGCATCGTATACGGAGTAACCGTTCCGGTATCGGTTATGGAGACGCTCTACATAGATGTTCAAGCTGTCGCGAATAGAGGCCAGCCGCTGAGCCTCGACCTCCCACGCATCCACATCCACCTCCCCTTTAGCTTCCCAGGCTGACTGCAGCTGAGCCAATACATCAGCCTTGCGGGCTTTACTGGAATGTAGCTCGAGGCAGAACTCTCCGAGGCCGATTTCACGAAGACGCCTATAGACGACGTCCAAAGCGGCAATCTTCTCGGAGACAAACAGCACACGCCGACCCTGAGCGATCGACTGAGCAATCATGTTTGAAATCGTCTGGCTTTTACCGGTACCAGGTGGCCCGATCAGCACAAAGTCCTTTCCTTTGGATGCAGCCATGACCGCGGCAAGCTGGGACGAATCAGATGGCAGTGGGCAGAACACATCTGCAGGGCCGTAATCACGATCCAGGAATTTTGCATCCGGGAATGGTGTACCCGATGCAAACGAGTCCCGAGGTGTATCAAGAAGGTGCTGAACGACAGAATTCTGCCGTAGGTGATGGGCGTTCTCTGACAAGTCCTTCCACATAAGGTACTTGGCAAAAGAGAACATGGCCAAGGTCACATCTTCGGACAGCTCCCATCCAGGAATGTCCTTGATAGCGTGACCTACTCGCCTCCAGATGCCGACGATGTCCAACCCCGAGTCATCACGAGGTAGCTCGGTCTCGAGCGACCCCAGGCCCAGTTCGAAGTCCTGTCGAAGCATCTCGATCAGCGTAGGGTTGAAGCAAGGCTCATCGTCATGGAGCACGATCGAAAAACCAGAACGCGCACTCTTACGCTCAAGGCTGACTGGTATCAGCACCAGGGGCGCAGTGTACTTTTGACCGGCCTTATCTTCTCGCGTCCACTTCAGGAAACCGACAGCCAAGAACAGCGTGTTGGCGCCACCCTCTTGCAGTGCTGTACGAGCGCCGCGATAGAGCTCGGTCAAGCGCACGTCCATCTCACGGCTGGTGAGAGCTACAAACACCTCTCGACGCTTCAGGGCGTCCTCTGCATGACGCCGGCGAACATCCTCACGCTCACGCTGTTCATACAGCTCTTTCTCACGTGGATCAGCTCCATCCATGAGGTCAGGCCGCGTCAGAAGCTTCAGCGACTGTCCGCTGGCAAGAATGTCTTCGAGAGCGCCAGGATCCGGGGCCTCAAGCTTGAGCGCCTTCTTCCCGTACTTGAAGTTGAGCAAATTGTTACGCAACGAGAGATCAAGCAGTTTTCGCTGCCAACGTTCTAGCCTGTCTTTGGGGCTAAGCTTGGCAATGTCTTCGACTTCAACGTTGACGATCTCATCGGGGATATCATCGCCATCTTCAATGAGAAGGCCTGGCCCATCGTCCAAATCAGTCGTAACGACTCGGGCAATCTGCGCTTCGGAGCTGGCCAACGGTTTGATGCGCTGCAGGCGGGCACGCCGTACATCAAGCAGCATTTCAAATTCGGACTCAGCCTCCTCATCGATCTGCTTGGCTCCACGTTCAACTGCATAGGCGAAGGGAGGGATCGATGGTTGAGTGAGCAACGTAGTCTCAAACAGAGCAAGCTCTTTGAGCTTCACCCTCTTCCTCACAGTCGAAACGTCGTCGATTAAGGTGGTGGTGAACTCTTCTGGTTTCAGCCAAACCCCCGCGAAAGCATGACCGCGAGTAAAAACGATTACCGGGTTAAGGCCGATCTGCTCCAATGCTGCACATAGGAAGAGGGTCAGATCCATGCAAGTGGCCAGGCCGGAATCTGCGATCTGGCTCGGGCTACGCACTTTCTGACCGGATTGCTCAAAACTGGCCGGCGGCAAGGAGTAATCCAGTTTCATGCGTGCAACTGCGCCCCATGCGGCTGACGCCAGTTGCCAAGCCCGCTTGGGCCCACCGCTGTAACCATCCAAAGCGGGCGACTTTTCACTCAAGCGCATCAATTCAGCAGCCTGCTTAAGCAGCCGCTCCACAGCCGGATCGTTCGGTTGAACAAACGCAGCTGTCATATCTGGGATATGCCTTAACCCACCCCACTGATTGCGGGGCAGTAGCTCAACGACCTGCTCGAGCTGAGCAATCACTTTGCGACCGTTTTCCGCCTCGTTGCAATCCGCCTCCAATGTGAAGGAGAACGTAGACATTTCGGCTTCTGTGAGCCTACTCAGCAGAGGCCCATCCAGAATGAGGTCTAGGCCAGGAATGGATCGAAACGACTCGGGCGCTACCTCTTCGATACGCCAGGTTTTCGGTTTGAACACTTCCGGTGAAGAGGTCAGCGTCAGCGTAGCGTTGAGGTAACGCTCACTCGTTTCGTTCGAGAGGCGTAGCTCATGGATAACCGGAATCGCATTCTGGAAGTCTGCAAGGTTGAGCTTTGATACCAAGGTAGCGAGGATCTTGAACTCTTTCGGCTTTGGTTCTTCTTGTGGGGTGACGTGTTGAACGAGCTCGTCCATGCGCAACCTTCCTTGTCTCAGATGCTCAGGGGGTGCAGGCGAATGCCCGATCAAGAGGGCCCCCACTTGAGCTGGTGGCGGGATGATAGCGCTTCTAGCAGGAGTAGTAATGAGCCTTTGGTCTCCCGTGCATTTTACGAGATGCCGATCCAGGCAATGGGTGAACGAGGTAAGGCCTCCTGAGGGTACCGACGCAGCTAGCTGTGACATTAGCTGCACCGGGCTTGCATTCAAGCGCGTTGCAGATTGAAACTCCTGGCATCCAGTGCAACGACGGCTGAGAAACCCTGGGTCTTCTTGAAGGCCATGCTGTGAACAAAGTTCTTCATTGCTTCAGACGGATCAATGGCATCAAGGTTGAGCGAATCCAGCGTGTTTCGGGAGAAAGCTACGCTCAAGATCGGTAGCTCTTCCAAATGGCCTGTGGAGCTGTTGAGCACGTTATCGAGTGCCGTCACCATCACCAAATCATCAGGCAGGATCGCCAGCAGCTCTCGACCTACACGCAGCGCGCAGCTACATACGTAGTCTTGATGCAGCTCATTGAAACGGCCGATCGGCATGGCCTTAGTGGACAGCTTTCCGCTTTTCAGGAGTGACTTAATCTCGCTCGGGATAACGTGCGTGCCATGAATAGCCAGCCGGGCCTCCACTAAGCCGGACTCATGGACAATCAACTCAATACCCGAGCCCAGATGAGCGATTTCGGTGAATGGCTCGAACGCTTCGATCGCATCCAGTTTGGCTTGTTTGTCACCGTTAATAATGCGGTGCGCCAGCTCCCGTTCATCAGCCCAGTTGGCATGAGCCTGGCGCCAATCGGAATGTGCCGTTTGAAAACGCCGCAGATCTTCAGCTTTCCCCTCTTCCACTTTGCGACTCAGGGCTCTGCGCTGTCGGGCTTCGAGTCTGAGTAGGCGGGCCAAAAAATTAGGCGCATAGGTTGCTAGTGCATCAGATGCTGCTGCTTCAGCGGTAACGTCCAGAGATGGCTCCCTAGGCTCAACACTGTTCAGCAGGGACTTCCAGTTAATGACATCACCGCAATCTTTGTGCACCGAAAGCAAGACCTCGACGTGGTTCTCGTAAACCTCCACCTCATAGGCTGCCTGCTCAAGGGCCTCCATGCGCGCGTACTCTTTGTGTTGGCGCTCCAATTCGCGCTGCCGGCGATGTGAATTGCGCTCCGCACGACGTGCTGAAGCCTGCATTGACCTGAGCGTGCCTTTCCATCCCATAAGATCTTTCCTTGAAATAGTCTGATGATGGCACATTAACATATGGCGGGTGCAAACGGCGAAAGCGTCCCTAGGAAGCTATTTCTGAACGCGAGTCTTTCCAAGTTACATTTTAGTCGCCAAACCAGCAGCCAAATACTGGCCAAAAGCCACCTTACGCCTAATCTCACAGATTTAGCCGTGGGATAGGAAGCATGTCGACGCTTGAGCAAGAACCGGTAGTGATGGACGATTTTGAGTCTTGGCTTGTCGGCGCTGATTGAAAACTGACCCACCCTGCCGATTGAAAAATGACCCAGGACGGATTGCTGATTTTTGCCCCAGCAATTGTGGATAAGCTTAGCAGCCGTGTTCCGGTTGACGATGCATCAAGCCCCACCACATGTAGGCATGCAGCAGGGCGTTTATGACGCGAATCAAAACGGCTGATCGTCCTCGATATCATCTCCATCCTTGCGCTTTCGTTCTCGTGATTTGATCTTTGTCTGGGCGGCCAAGGTGCTGTGTTGAAGGCGGTAAGACTCGTTGCCCGTTTCGACGATGTGGCAGTGGTGTGTCAGCCGATCCAGCAACGCTGTAGTCATCTTGGCATCACCAAATACGCTCGACCATTCTGAGAAGCTAAGGTTGGTGGTGATAACCACGCTGGTGTGCTCGTACAGTTTGGACAGCAGGTGAAATAACAGAGCGCCGCCACTCTGGCTGAAGGGCAAATACCCCAGCTCATCAAGTATCACCAGGTCTGTGCGAAGCAGTCCCTGTGCGATCCGCCCTGCCTTGCCATCGTACTTTTCACGCTCCAGCAGATTCACCAGATCCACCGTGGAAAAGAAGCGCACGCGTTTGTTGTGGGCCGTAATTCCGGATACCGCCAAGGCACTGGCCAGGTGTGTTTTCCCGGTTCCAGGGCCGCCGATGAACACGACATTCTGCGCGGTCTCAGTGAACGCCAAGCTGGATAGATCGCTTACCAACCGGGCATCAGCGCTGGAAGCGCTGAAGTCAAAGCCCGCTAAATCACGGTGCATGGGGAGTTTGGCCATGTTCATCTGGTGGTTCACCGAGCGCACCGCGCGATCCGCCTGCTCCTGCTGGAGCAGATGTTCCAGCAGCCATTTCGATGAAGCCGTCGAGGCTGTTCCTTGAGAGACCAGTTCTTCCCAAGCACCGGCCATGCCGTGCAAGCGCAGCTCTTTGAGTTCTGTCATTAAGTCACGCATTGCGATTCTCCTCATCGGTCGTACGGAGCCGGTCGTAGCGCGCCGTATTGGCAACAGGCGCCACTTTGAGTTGCAGGCTGGTTTCCACGCAGGGAGGTGGTGCAGTGGAGGTCAGGCGGGCAAGGACATTGAGGATGTGATCGGCGCTCAGACTTCCCGACTCAAGTACCAGCTCCACCGCCACCAGCACCGGTTCGAGACCGGCGATAGGCACAGCAGCCAGTACCTGCATCATGATTCGATCACCGTTGGTGTGACGCCTCAGTCCCCGTTTGAGAAGCAGTAGCGGCTTCGGTAGATCGGCAAATGGCGCGCCATTACGCAGTGCACCGGGCTTGCGTTCGATAAGCGGGATGTAATGCTGCCAGTCAAAACTAACCTGGTCTCGATCAAAGAGGCGCTCGTGACTGGCAATCACCGTTTCATCGGCGATGACCACGATTCGCGAAGGATACAGACGGCTGCTGACCCACTGGCCGACGCGCTCACATGGCACTGAATAGCGATTTCGCGCCACGCTGATCAGGCAGGTGCTGGAGACCCGCACGGTACGTTCGACGTAGCCATCAAACGCTGTCGGCATCGGCATCATTTCAACCCGCTCCAGCTCCAAGACCTCGGCCACCGTCAGCCCGCTGTACTGCGGATGCACCAGCTCGCGCCAGAGCGACCGGCAGCGTTGACCGAGCCAGATATTCAGTTCTTCGAAAGTGTGAAACATGCAGTCTTGAGCGTCGATCCAAATGCGCCGACGGCTGTCTTGGACGTTCTTTTCAACGATGCCTTTTTCCCAACCCGAGGCGACGTTGCAGAAGTCCGGGTCGAACAGGTAGTGGGCACACATGACAGCAAACCGGGCATTGACGGTGCGGCCTTTGCCTTTGTTGACCTTGTCGACAGCCGTTTTCATGTTGTCGTAAATGCCGCGACGCGGAACTCCGCCAAGCGCACCAAAAGAGCGGGTGTGGGCATCGAACAACATCTCGTGGCCTTGGCTGGGATACGCAACCAACCAGAACGCGCGACTGGCGCACAGCTTCATGTGGGAGACCTGGATGCGTCGAAACAGGCCGCCGATCAGCAGACCTTCTTCGCTCCAGTCAAATTGAAAGGCCTCACCCAAGGCAAAAGTCAGCGGTACAAAAGCGCGTAAAGACTTGCCTTGCTCGCCTCGCCAAGAGCGTACAAACGCCGTGAGCTGACTGTAGCCGCCGTCATAACCCTCAGCCTTGATCTGTTCGAAAAGTGCTTTGGCGCTTCTGCGGTTGTGCTTTGCCCGAAACGAATCGGCTTTCAGCGCCTGTTCTAGCGTGTCGTGGAATGGGCTGAGTTTGTTGAAAATTGCGCACCGCTGGTACGCCGGCTGAGTGGCTTCGGGCGCTCTGACCCACTTTCGGATGGTGTTTCTCGACAACCCGGTACGCTTGGCTATCTGATGCAGCGAGAGCTTGTCGCGGAAGTACATCCGCCGGATTTTTCCCAACATTTCCATGCTGATCACCCTGTGTTCTCCTGCTCGAAAAGTGAGCAGAAGCAGTTGAACACCTGGGTCAGTTTTCAGTCGGCAGAACAGCCTCTACTGGGTCAGTTTTCGGTCAGCGGCAACAGTCTTGGCTAAATGGTCGTCCGAAGTGGCTGCAGACTGCTGCGCGTATGATGATCGACACGAAGCGCCAGCTGAATGAAGGGAAAATTAAGGAGCTGTCAAGACTCTGCCAGCTGGAAGCTAAGGGCCAGCCTGACCCAGGTTTTCTAAGCGTAGTGCCTGGCACACTTTCCCAGGCCGCAACCCGACCGCCAGTGAGGATTGATGAAATCCTGGAGGTGCATGGTCTCAACGCCATCAAAGCCGGGGCCAATCTCCCGTTTGGTAGCTCGAACCTGACTGTCATCTACGGCCAGAATGGCACTGGTAAAAGCGGCTTTGCCCGGCTGCTAAAGCAGATTTGCGGCTCACGATCCAAGGATGAAATACGGGGCAACGTCTTCGATCCCAACCCTACGGATTGCCGTGCTCAATTCAAAGTATCAATTGACGGGAAATCCGTTGACGTCCAGTGGGACATTCCAAGCGGCCCCCACAAAGCGTTGCGTCAAGCGCAGGTGTTCGACAGCAAGGCCGCACAACAATACATGGGGCGAACTGAAGCTTGCTATGAACCGAGTCGCATGAAATTTGTGTCGGCGCTCATCGCCACTGCCGATGCAGTCAACGCAGAGCTGACCAGAGAAAGAGAAAAACTCAAAGGGGCCCTCCCAACCCTGCCAAGTGCCCTTTCGGTCACGGCCGAAGCGAAATGGTTGCAGGCCCTCAAAAGCACGACCCCGTCGTCAAGCATTGATAAAGAATGCTCATATACCGAGGAGCTTGCCCGTGAAAGGATCGAGAAGGAAGCACTCCTTGCCGAGAAAAATATTTCTGGTCGAATCCAGGCGATTGGCAAAGAGAAAACAGCTCTGAAGAGCATCGAAACATCGATGTCCACGCTGCAATTAGGTTCAAATGATGCTGCCGCGCTTGAGCTAGTCGGCCTGAATGAAAAAGCCGTGAAGTCACGTAAAGCAAGTGAAGAGGCTGCGGCCGCTATATTCGGGAAAGCAGAACTGGAGGGTGTCGGCTCGGCAACGTGGCAGCAGATGTGGGAGCACGCTCGCGCTTATTCCGCTGCCGCGGCGTATCCTGAGTCCGCATTCCCGAACGTGTCAGATGACTCACGATGCGTTCTTTGCCATCAAGCTCTAGACGATGCAGCGAAGGCACGACTGGCCGGATTTGAAAAATTTGTCACCGACGGCCTAGAGACCGCGGCAAAGACAGCCGAAACAGCTTTAAACGAACGCAGGCGTCGTGTCCCCGCCCTTCCCTCCCAGGCTGATTGGCTCGTGCAAATATCCACCTTGGGCTTCGAAAAGGCGGAAGCTGAATCTTGGTTCAGCTTACTGAGGACGCGGATCGAGCAAATTGCCAAGGGTGTACCCCTCGATGGTCAGCACCTTTTTGACTGGTCGAAGATCAATGAGGCTGTGAAAACGAAGTCCGCGACCCTGGCTACTGAAGAGGCAAGCCTCGCTGCACTTCAGAAAGATGAGCACCGCCAGGCCATGCATCAGCGCGTCCTCACGCTTCAGGCGAAGCAATGGCTTCATCAGAACAAATCCTCGATTGTCACCGAGAAAACCCGCCTCACAGCAGTTGCCTCTCTAGACAAAGCATCACGCTCGGCTGCGACCAACTCGCTCACCACGAAGAAAAATGAGCTTGCCAAAACCGAACTGGATGCTGGCTATCAGGCTCGGTTTGTTAAAGAACTTAAGCTTTTGGGCGGCCACCGCATCCCCGTTTCACCGCAAAGCAAATCCGGGGGCAAGGGAAAAATCACTTTCGGTTTGAATCTGGTGGGGGCTCACGGTGCGCATGGTCCAGAGTACATTCTAAGTGAGGGCGAGACTCGAATAGCTGCACTCGCCGCGTTCTTGGCGGATACCACAGGTTCTAATCAGCTGGCCCCCTTTATCTTTGACGATCCGATCTCATCACTAGACCAGGATTTCGAAGAGAAAGTCGTGGAGCGCCTCGTGCAGTTGTCGCATACGAGGCAGGTCATCATTTTCACCCATAGACTTTCGCTGGTTTCGCTAGTGGATTCTGTCACTGACAAATTGTCAAAAATCCCCGACGTTCCTACTATCAAGCCAACGCTGATCTCGCTTCGCAGGATGGACAAAACCGCCGGTATCGTGGCGACCCAAAGTGCCCGCGACGCCAAACCAGCTAATGCTGTGAAATACCTGATCGACCACACGGTTAAGCACCTGACGAAGCATCAAGAGAACGCCGAAGTCGATAGCTACGAAATCCTAGCGAAAAGCGCTTGCAGTGATTTCAGGATTATTGTGGAGAAAACCGTCGAGTTCATTTTGCTTGCGGATGTGGTAGGCCGCTTCCGTCGTGCAATCAATACTCAGGGGAAGCTACATAAAATCGCCAAGGTAAGCATTGAGGACTGCGTATTCATCGATGATTTGATGACACGTTATTCAGTCTTCGAGCATGCCCAGTCGGACGAACTGCCTAGCAGCGCCGTTGACCTTAAATTTTTGAGGCTGACCTCACAGCGCTTCAAGCTTGGATTGCGGAATTTTCCAAGCGCTCCTAACAGACAGTAAGGTAATTACCAGTGCTAGGTGATCTAGCGTAGCACTGGTCGACCCATAACCTTCGCCCAGTGAAGCGCTACAGCCTTGATGCTTGCGGGTTGCTTTGAAAAACGCGCTCGCACGCCCAGAGGTTCGAGACCGTTGGGCAGAAAAATCCAGTGACGCTCACTGAAAGCCAGCGCCCGAAGTATGGGCTAGGGTATGGGCTGAAAACGATCAGATACAAAAAAGCCCTGAAATATCAGGGCTTTAATGAAAATTAGTGGCGGAAGCGTAGGATTTCGAACCATCCGACATTCTGCTCATTGCCTAGCAGACCGTGACCAATTCGCAGGTCGGCAGCGTTCCAGCGTAGGATTGCAGGAAAGTCATCCTGACGCCGGGCGAACCACACACGCCTGTACCTGAGGCCGACGACACAACCGACGCTCGCGTACTCGTGTAGGAACTATTGCAGACCATCGACCGTTTCGGGACATAACGCCGCCGGGTGACCGGCGGCATGGAAGTTTGCATAGGCAATAAATTGGACGGGGCCGTTGAGCGAATCGTTAAGACTGGTCAGCCAATTCTTTGAATCTTCTTTGTCGCCCAACATCACCTACTCAAAGCCAAGGAATTGTACGCATGAGTAAGGTGGAGTTTTTTGTAATCGAGTACTTGCTCCAAGGGCGGCCCAAGTCTTTCGTGATCCGAGCGCAGACGATGACTAATGCCGACGCCTGGCAATAGGCGAGCTGTGATGCCGGCATTGCCCCTATCCCCAAACCGGGTCGCCCACCGCTTAAACGCTTCTCAAGACCCATGGCGGAATAAAACGGAGTGACTGGGGTCTGCTGGCGAAAAACGTCAGCTGTAATTTGGGAAGAGGAACAGCAAAATGAGCAGAGTTAAGCACCTGTCTAATGAATGCCAATGGGATGAGCAGATCGCTGCCAATACGGCCATGTTTCGACAAGCGGATAAGTTGGACGACGCTGCTTACAAAATCATTCAGGACGAACTTGGAAATGAAAGCGTCTGGAAGCGCTTTTCCGAAGCCAAAACATTGGCCGATGAAACGCGTAGAGCCGCCTATGAGGATTGGCTGCGCATAAAACGCGAAATGAATGAATAGATCCGCACGTCTTTCCGTGCTGTCCGCCATAGTCCGGTCAAGCGTCAACGCCCCGATGCATCGATCTCGCTGATCAGTACTCGTGCCGTCCTCACAGGCAGGGCGCACGGGCTGCGAGTTCGCAACAGCAGCAGGATATCCTGCAGAGCGTGCTCGGTTTCAGCACGGTCAGGTTCCGCAATGTCCGCTGGGAGTCGTATATCGTGCGGAGGCGGCAACTTGATGGACTGCGAGTTCTCCCACAGTTCTACAAGCTTGTGCGGGATTTCTGCCGCAGGCAGCACCACATCGACCAAACCTGTAGCAATAGCCGCCAAGGGCATGCCGTCGAACTCGGCATCAGTGGGGGTTTGTACGATTGTCACACCACCTTGTTCTTTGATACGCGACAGCCCCACGGCGCCATCGCTACCCGTCCCAGAAAGCACGATGCAAAAGGCATATTCCTTGTGCACATCAGCCAGATCGCGGAAGAACAGATCAATGGCGATATGGATGCCAAATGGCCGCCGAGAAGACGTCAGCCGAAGATAGCCGTCGTTCATCGATAGCTGGCTGGCTGGTGAAATGACGTACACATGATTGGGCTGAATGGGGAGCGCATCATTGACCTGCTGCACTGGCATGTCTGTCGACGCCTGGAGCATGCGGTCGGCCACGCTTTCATGGTCGGGTGAGAGGTGCAGCACAACAACGAATGCCATGCCGCTATTGGCAGGCATCTGCTCGAAAAAAGTCTTCAATGCATTGAGCCCACCAGCGGAAGCGCCGATGCCTACCACGGGAAACCGTAGATGACTTGGAGTGATCCCATCTCGCTCAGGCAACGAATTGGGACGTTTCGAAGCAGATCTCATGCAGCTCTCACCTATTGTTAGCGCCCCTTCAGTGGGAGCACTCAGTATAAGCAAGGAACTACGCGCGGCAGCGATCTTCATGACTAGCGATATACGGGAGATATCTCAGGGGATGTTCTGCGGCAAAATACCAACGAACAGTCGTTGAGCATCCCAATGCAACATCCAACGCAGCCCAATCCTCTATCGCAACACCAGCGAACCTGAGGACGACATCACGATCGCCCCATCAAACGGTATGAAGACTGGCCAACGCCACACGGTCGATAGCCTGGAGCCATTGCTCACCGCCCAACACGTGGCCGTTGGTGATTCTCAACAGACAGATGCCGCCGTGAGTCATGAGTTGACACGCATTTATGTCCGCATTTGGCCGATTCTGTTGAAAAGGTCAGATCTTCCAGCTGGCCTGACCTCGGCCCAACCTCTCGACGCGCACTCAATCACCACGTTGCGTGGCCGCACGGCTTCATCGAGGGACGCCGTGCAACTTGCAGACTTATGTTGCGTCAATTAAATCAGGACGTAGAAAGCCCGCGTAGCAGGCTCTCTAGTCACTCACCAAGACAAAATTTTCGCTAGCCTCTAAGTTGAGAACGGTCAACGCAAACTGGTCTTTAACCGCACGCTTGCCCCACTCGGCGGGCTTTCGCAGCGACGGCCACCAGGACTACTAAGACCGCAGCAAGTACCAAGGAGGAACCGATGGTACCAAAGTCCAAACCACCTTTTTCATGCGGCTTAGTCAATAAGTCGCCAAGGGTTGCACCGAACGGACGGGTGAGGACAAACGCCACCCAGAACAACAGCACGCCAGAGACAGTGGTGTAAAACCTGGCTAGCACCACTGCGGTAATTGCCGAACCAATCAGCAGTGCGCCACCGGCAAAGCCAAGGCCGGAATCATCTGCCAAATAGTCACCTAGCGCCGTACCCAGAGTGTTAGAAATAAGAATGGCTGCCCAGTAGAACAACTCACCCTTAGTGGTGTAGATGCTGTCCACAGACAGCTTTAATTCGCTCCGGCGCCAACCCGCAAAAATCGTGATCAGCATGCAAATCAGAATGAGCGAACCCGAGGCATAGCCTAAGCCGAGAGTACGGTCCATAAAATCCGACATTGTCGTGCCCGCAGTACTGGTGGAGAGAATCACGATCCAATACAGCACTGGATTATAACTCTTCGAAAACAGTTGCAAGCCAAGCGTCAGCCAAAAGACGCTGATCAGGATCAACGAACTCATAGCGTAGCCCACGTTTAAGGTCATAGACAACAGATCGCCGGCGGTTTCGCCGAGGGTGGTAGCACAGATTTTCATAACCCAGAAAGCCAAGGTTATTTCCGGCAGTTTGTTTAGGTTGGTATGGGTACTCATAAAAAACACGCTCCTGATAAGGTATAAAGGGTGTTACGCCGAGCGCCGATTCATGCATGGCGACAATCAGCGGGTGTACGGTGATGTAGTGGTTGGTACAAGGTGCACAGCGGAAGGTCAAAAAAACGTTAAATAAATATGAATATAATTTTGCAAATAGTCGCCAACCTAGAGAAATATATAAAAAATTTTGATTGGGAAGTTAAACGACATTTCCTAGCATTTTTAACTTCATTCAACCATATTACTTATAGATCGAATTGTTTGCTAGCCCGTATATTTGTTTGAAGCCCGCCACGCCACATTGGCCGCTGGTACCTTCGCACTGTTGGTCGTCATACTAGGATACCGACCCGGACTAAATTAACAGCTGCAGAGCTAAAATTTCCTGCATTTCGGTATTCAGCGAGACGCGGGCGCCCACTGGCGGCGTAATCTAAGCGACCCTTAGTGGCGCGGTTAGCGACCTTGCTACGGTTTCGGCTGAATTATGCAGTTTCATCCCGACGCCTCATGAAGTTCGGTAGCGCAATGGCAAACGTATAAGCCTCCACCATAATTCGTCCGTCTGCTTATGCCGGTCGGATCCGTCACAGTGTTACATACAAATATCGGGTTTAAACAATCATGGCCGTCATACCTCGCTGCGTCGCCACCGTAGCGCACGAAGCGATGACCCGCAATTACAGCTCCAGATCAATAACCTGTTCGGCTCTTTGGATGGGTACTCGCCACTGACTACCGAGTCAACTGACTTCCACGCGATGGTCGATGCTCGATAGCACAGGCAAACGTGCAGATCTCTCAGGGTAAATCACGCGACCTACCTGCTTATGCCTGTCGGGCCCACGACACAGCGCTCCCTGCAAATATCGGGCTTTGACAGCTTGGACAGCTTTACCTCCCGGCACCATCTCTATCCGCTTACTGTTCGTTAGCCCAGCATTTTGCCTTGGGCATTCTTCAGATTCGCTGAAACCGACTACGACTTATCTCTGGCTAACACATCCCATTGCCGGGGTGTGTAGAGGACTTTCGCTTCCAAGTCACCAGCGAGGCCACAACACCCACTGATTGCGCTTGCGCGCAACGAGCAATGCAATGGCGCACCCAATAAAAACCCCGCTTCCGCGGGGTTTAGATCAGTTTCTGCACTGAAATTGCGTAAATCTCTGCCTTTTATACGTTTCGTATGAGTGCATCAAAATTTTTAGCTGTTATTCCATCGAATCGTTCCAAAAATCGACGGAGTTGGTTTGAGCGTTATTACGAAACCTCCATACGTAGGTCGGATCCAAAAACTTTGATGTTCTTAGATCACCACCCACACCTTGAATAGAGTGGAGCACGGCAGTAGCCGCGTTGACACCAGAATACAAAGGACCTTCAATCCACCCATCCAGGAAAAAAGCAGATTCGCCAGCAAGAAACACCCTACGATATGCCTCTGGAATTACTTCAGTACCGTTTTCCATATAACGAGATGGAGATGCAACGGTATACTGAAAAGCGAGTACAGCATTGTAATTATATTGACCCGCTAGAAGCAAGCGGAATGCACCTTGAAAATACGCCTCATTATGCCATTCAATTTTAAACGTATTTTCCCCAGGAATACCCGACTCCAGAAATTTATTATTAAGGATATCGCCAAACTCATTAAGCGGGGTCGTTCCGGGATTATTAGAAGACATCCCAACATAACTGAGCGTTAATTGGTTCGTTGCAAGCGCGTACTGGATTTTCGAAACTACGCTGGGTGGTTGAGGAATGGGCAACGGCAGGGGATGATAGCGCAGTGCATCAATGCCATTCTGATAGGTTAATAGCACAGAACATTTAGATCCGTCCTCGTTCGGAAAAATAGCGGTTTGACCAAGTTGACGATCTGTGACTATCCATCTTACAGGGTGCTTAACCCCATCAGCGCCTTCAACTTTAGGCCATTCTGGACTTTTTAAATAGTCGCCATGAGTCGCGGCCCAAATTTTCGTCGATGGATAAAATTCAACATTGCGAATCGATTCTCTAATCTGCTTCGTATAGAGCGTGAGCGGAGCCTGTAAATCTGAGGCTATATAGCCGAACGGGCGCTGAGCACGAGACGCGGGATAAATACTACTATCTCCGCTATCAAGTAGCATTGGTTGCATCATTGCTGGGTTACTTGTCGCAATGATGACATAATCGAAGAGTTTTAAAGTGACTTCGTTCGTATCGGGGTCAACATATCGAACCCCTATTTTATTAGATTCAAGCAGTGAGCGATGAATGTCGAAGGCTGCACTCTTAATCAGGTTTTCACGTGGCAAGCCTTCTTCTAGACTTAACTTAAAAAACGATTCAGCAAATCCTGTTGACGTATAATCGGGGCCCCAGCGATAAAGCGCTTCATAGTCCCAGAGATCATAACGAATAAAATCCACCATTGAGGTTGGAAAATCCTGCCCCATCCCTCCCGTTCCGAACCCTACTGCTTTAAACAACCTCACGTCGCTCTCAGTCCAATTGGCTTGCGCATCCGGACCTTGAAGTTTTGTTCGGACGAACATTTCGACGCTGACGTGATCAAATTTGTTGATGATTGCTGTCCAATAGGAAAAAAGGTACTCTTCCTCATGACTTGACAATATTGCTTTTTTGAGTGCCGCAGCAGCTTCGTGTAACCCCCAATATACCTGTGGTGCGACTTCTACAGTTGTTTCCATTAAGAACACGTCATCAAACTCGACACCTAACTTGTTTACACGAGGAGGCAACCCAAAATCTTCTGAGGACGGGTCAGAAATCCAACACGAAGTATTGCCCTCAACGTTCAACGCTGTGGCGACAATGCCAGGATTGGGGAACGGCTGGAAGACAGGGTTTGGGTTCTCAGTTTTCTCAACTGTCTTCTTAAAATAATGCCACATCAGTTTTGCAGTGTCCGGGAAACGCATCGCTCCCATTTCGGCGGGATCAGCTCCAGTTGCAGGTCCGCTATAATGCTCGGTATAACATCTTCCGCCTAGTCGACCGGATGCTTCAAAAATTGTGGGCTTTAACCCGCAACGGGTCAGTTCGTATAGCGCGCAAAGACCAGCCATACCCGCGCCGACAATCGCTACTTCAGTATTTTTTTGTGAATCATTTAAAGTCGCCAACGGTGCTGGGTTATCTCGAACCACCGATGCATAATCCGCGGCGTAGACATCAATAATGCGGGTAACGCCGGTATTCAACGTATCCAAATCTACCGGGCCGGGAAGTTTTTTTCGTCGCTTACTGAATGGAAGAACGGAATTTGCAAAACCACCAAACGCGTCATAAGTAGGGAATGGCATGTCTTTCCTATTGCTTTGATCGAGTTATAAGTGACTGAAAGGATGCCTACCACCCACGCTACGCGAAGGCCCCTCTCGACGAAGCAACGATGATCAAGATAAGCGTGACTACCGTCTGTAGGAAATACCCTCAATTTTTATATCCCCCATACAGGCTGGACGGTGTGGTTCAACACAGCTCCGAAAGGGGGGAGTTCCAACAATCAGTGGGTACCACCAGGTTGCCCAGGGCGGTCTGCATTGGTCCAAGAGGGTGAATAAGTCCCTTCCGGCGGGGCTTATTGTGAATTGCTACGTATCGATGACGATGCTCTTAATTGACTTATTGTCGAGTCGGGAAAATTTTGCGGGGCACCTACCAAACACTTGCCGTTGGCGTACGGAATGCCAATACAGTGAGTCTAGGCAGTTAGGTCATAACATGCCGCTGTTTGCTGTCTGCGATTTTGATTATGCGGTCATCGTTTATCTAGGTGCGTAATGAAGTTCAAATCCGATTTGGTTCGCTGCTCAAGACGTCCGGACTTGATCGGCAGACCGCTTGCCAGCGGCAGGCTTTCCAACTGTCGTTGCGGATGGCGGTGCCACGCGACGTATGGGTACTCGCTGCACAACGTGAACCGTCGGATAACTCGTGAAGCTGAGGTAATCTTGAACGACAACAATCGGTTATTAATCAGAACCCTAAAGCCGCGCTTTTATCAAAAACGGGTGTCATGGTGCTTCTCAAAAAAAACCCGCACAAGGCGGGTAAGAAAAGTAAGGAACTTGAATATCAAGCCGCCCGAGTGTACACCATCAGTTCGGTAGCGCGGCAAGTTCCTATGGTTGCATAGTCAAATCCGCCAGCAGGATCAGATGCCCAAAAGCATGAAGTATCAACAGCCGGCGACCTTCGGCTCTTGCGGCTATTCCTCGGAGCCAAACGTTTTCTCGCCCAGTGAGCCATAGGTCTTACCTAACTGCCTACCCAGACCCAAGATCCGACGGGGAGGTTGCCACAGATAGCTAACGCAGTTCCGATGGTTTAGCCGTCGTTTTGTGCCTTCTCAGGCCTAATCCAGTCGTGCACCTGCGATTCTCCGACAGTGAGCACAATTCCCGGCGCCAGACGGAAGACTTTGCAGTGACTGAGTACGCCATCGAGTGTGGCTAGTCTTCCGCGCCTCGACGACAACTGGCCTGGTCAAATAATGCGTGCATCAACCCCTGCCAGCTGGAGCTAGATAGGGCACGCACTGGCGCTGCAAAACACAGAATGCGCCAACCACGCAGGCTTGTCAGCGCAACTTGCACCTAGTGCGTGAGGAGTACGGCTCTGCTCGATATTCTTCAAGTCATAATCACCGGGCTCCCGCGCCTATCCTGATTAAACTCATTCGCGCAGCCCTATCCTCGATAGCCCCTCAAATCCCCGTACAACCCGTAGTTTCGCGCCATTCTGCCCTCTATCGCCACGCCCACAATGCGCCAGTTTCGCTAAGCGCTATCGCGTCGAAACCCATCGTAGCAATGATTATTTCATGTAAGCGTTGTGCTTGAAGGTTAGGCCATCTCACGCCACTGCGCCGCCTCCCGTCGTTTTCTTTTGGTCAGCGGTGTGCCGCGCGCGTCATCACGATTGCTTCCCGGGAGACTGGGACTAATTAATACTTCCCTGCTTCAGAATAGAGCGTGCCATTTTTGAGGTTCCTCACCGATTGCCGGGAAAGTCGCTGTTAATCTTCGTAAAAGAGAATTCGCTGCCCCAGTAGCCGTAGGCCACACGCTTAACCACCTTGATGCGGTTATTGATCCCCTCCAGTCGACTGGTGTGCATCGGCCAGCGAATCCTGCTCAAAATGTCCTGCCAGTAACCCTTCAAGCGTATAGCGAACTGCTTCAGATCCGGTATTTCGCTTTCATTCGCTAGACGTAACCTGTGCTTCCAGGATGATCTCCAGCCTCAAGCGGAAAGGGGCGATCAGAGTGCTTTGAGCTCTGGCTTCATCCAGATAAACCGTCATCAGTGATTGGTTTGCAGCCAACAGATCCTGCAGGTGCTCCTGCTGATCTTCACTCTTGCGGTTACCCGGATTGCGCAGCAGTAACCAGCGAGCTTTGATGACTTTGCGCGCGGGCTTGTCATGGCGCGGCGGTGGGCCTCATCGACTCGTACACGGGCAAGCACTTCTCGGCCGTATTTGGCCACTACATAAACGGGTCGTAGACCACTCGTGCTTGCGGGCAGTGTTGGCGCACCTCGAGGTCGAAAGCAATATTCTTGTCCATCGCCACCGTCTCTATTTGCGAGCAGCCTTAAGGCCCCCAGCTCTTCGAAGAAGAGTCTGATAGCGGCCCGTCTACGTCCTTCGCCGACCCGGCGGAGTCCGCATCCTGTACGACGCTGGTGTATCGATGCCCTTGGAGTAGGGCAAACTCGTCGAGCTCCGTCTGTAGCGCCCGTCGCTCCAGTAATCGCACGCTGTCCCAGTGCAATCCGAACAGTTGAGCCACATGCAAGGTAGGCGACCGTCGGCCGGTTTGGATAACGGCTTCAGCCAAGCGACGCGTCATACGAGAGTAACGACCCAGCCAGCTGACAGCCTCCATGCGTTTGCCACAACGGCCGCACCCGACTCGTCTGAGTTCGACGCTTAACTGCAGCGAGTGCCCGAGACCAGGCAGGTCTCAAATAAGCCGTTGGCAATATTCATGGGCGGGGTGGTTCTGGGCTCGTTGCAGCCGCTGCAGGTAGGAAATCGGTTAGCTTGGGGGATGAGGTCGATCTGCAGGGCGTCACCATCAGGCCTGATAGAAACGAGAGAAAAACCCTCCCAAAACGGAAGGAAAGTATGAATATCGCGCCTACGTACGCGACTTTGTTAGATGTGTTTGCTCGCACGAACATCATCAATCAAATCGGCGTTTATGTTCCCGTCATTCCCAGGATTGCGTTAAGAGCCATTTTAAGCCGTCCAGGTCTCGCCCTCAGCGAGCTTGACAGCGCTGGACACCTACATTTTGATTTACTTGGGACACTCAGCCCCTTTGGACATCACATGAACGCCGGTTGGGGTGTCGTATAACGGCGCCGCCAGACGCTACCGACGTAGTCTGCACTGCCCTGGTCGTGGTTCACCCAAGTGTGGAACTCATACATCCACGCTCGCGGCATTGATGGTATCGGGTGATATTCGCCGTTGGATGATGGATATTGTACGTACCGCCCGTCGCAATTCCAGTCAAAAACAAAATCATGCTTGCCTCGGTTTAAGCGCCGGCTCTGCTTCGGAGCGGGTTCGAAGTCTACTGGGCACCAAGTTGTTCCATTCACATCGCTGTCAGCAGTCGCCATTCTCGATCTTGGATCCTTGATGGGCGACTGGGGGTACAACTGGGGGTACATTTTGATTTTATTCAAGCCATAACCCTCTAGCTAGAGGATCATCTCGATGTTTTTCGGGGACCCGGATAGTCTTTAAGTGTCGTCGGGCAGGCTCCTAATCTGATTATTTTGCCTTTCCACACACTATGGACCACGGTGTAACCGAGCTACGTTCTGATCGATGCGGTCTTGGATCGTGCGCAAGGTGTCTCGAGTAATAACCTGTGGATACAGGTTCTCGGCGATGCTTTCAAACTGGCTCGCCACATCACAAATGCCGTCAATCATTCTGCCTGCAATCTCCGGGGGCACCTCGGCTTCCTCGGCCAGCCGAAGCATTTGCGTGCGGGAAATCGACAGTGCTTCCCCCATCACATCCATCTGGTGATATCCACTTGGCCCCTCGCAGAAGGTCACGTCGTAAGCCGGTGACAGTCTCCACTGACCGTCTTGCGACATGATGTAGGCGAAGTTCTTGGGATGATCGTCTCTGTTGTTGAACGCAACGTTGAAGACTGCACGTTCGAACGCCCGCGCCATTTCTCGCACGTCGTTGGTACACATCTGTGTTGCCCGCAGGAAGTTGACGTAGTCCAACACTCCCGGGGAGCGGTAATTTGCCCCCGTAAACGCCGCGAGGCTTTGCATGGGTACGCGTAGACCATCCCGACGGTCAAATCGCTTACTGGCGAACGCCGCCAACCCATCAGGCAGACTGAAATACTGCGTGTCAGGGGTCTCGATACCGCACATGCGCAGGCATTCGGCGTAGACCATTTCGACAGCGCACACCTCGGCATGTTCTTCTTTGGCCGGGAACTTGATCAACCATGCTTCAAAGCCCGGCGTGGCGGCAGTGGTAAATCCGCCAGTTTCTGGATCGCGATAGACGAGGGCCTTAGGCCTTGCGCCTTGAGGCGAGCCGCCCACCAGCAGCAACGTCTGCAGGAACTCGCCACCGTCTCCATGGAGGACTTTCTGTACTTCGGCGGCAAGCTGCTGCAGCGGGATGTGGACTTCAGATTCCTGCCCTTCGGGTGCCACGGGCTCAAACGTCATGGCCCCCATTGCATTGCTACCAATGTAGGCCAGCCGTTCCAGTGAACCGATGCGTGCTGTGGTGAGCCCGCGACGCCTGAACAAACGGTCCATCAGCAACATGCCCCACCCATCCGGCAAGGCGTCGTAAACAGTCCCTGGCAAGTACAGTTGGTGCTCTGGAAAATCTCGGCGCAAGTTAGCCCCCCCCAACGGCAGCGTGTAGGAGGACAGTTCCAAGCCCCTTTGCCTGGCTTCATTGCTGTACTCGAACACGATCAACGGGCGACCGGTCAGGGCAGTCGTGGAGACCAGCGTGCCCCATTGCCATCGTTCACCCCATCCCTCGTAGAAGACGTTCACCTGCTCAAGCATTGCCGGACTTCCTTTTTGTACGGAGACGATTGGCGCTGTTTTCGTAGCGCCGAATGTCCTCGATGCTGTCCAGTCTAGGCAGAAACAGGCCTTCCAGTTCCTTGGTTCGGCCAAGAGCCATCGCCACCCGAACGACGTTCTCGAATCCGACATTGCGCCCGGCTTCAAGGTTGGAGACTGTATTTGTGCCGATGCCGGCACGTCCGGCCAAGTCGGCTTGTGTCATATCCTGCGCCAAGCGCTCTGTGCGCAAGCGATCGCAGAGGCGCTTGACGACCTCGCTCGGCTTGCTGAAGCTTAAATCCAACATAGAGTGCACCCAGCCTGTTCTGTGCCAGTTAATTCCCAAAATTATAGAATTAAGGCCCAGCCCTATCAAGCAACTTAATTCCCTGAAGTTGTGTCTTATCGCCTAATTTCTAGCTTTAGACACAGTTCAAAGGATTTACATATCACCTGTGATCGGCCCGTTCAACACCCCTGAAATCCCTGTCTGGTTTGACTGAACGCGCTGCAGGAAGCAAAGACAAACTGCTTTTGATCACATCGTTTGAACCTAGGCCAGTGCCCGGCCCTCGGATACTAAAACCCCATAGGTGATGACATGGCAATCGAGGAGACGCTTCTGCGCCAGCGCAAGGTGCTTGCCAAATTTGGCGAGCTGGCCTTGGCGTCAGATGATTTGGAGCAAATTCTCGATGAAGCTTGCCGCTTGGTCGGCGACGGGCTCGGAACCAACATGGCGAAATTCATGCTGTTGTTGGAAGACGAGATCACTTTTTTTGTGCGAAATGGTGTGGGCTGGGCACCCAATGTCGTCGGGAAGGTGAAAGTAAAAGCCTGCGAGGGAACCCCTGAACGTCACTCTCTGGACACGAACGGCCCGGTCATTTCAACGGATATTGCAACGGAAACCCGCTTTCGCTATCACGATTTTCAAATCGAAAACGGCGTTAAAGCGTTCGTCAACGTGCTCGTCCACGGTGCCGATGGAGAACGTCCATTCGGCATTTTTGAGGTGGATAGTCGAATCCCTCGCCAGTTCACCGACAGCGATATCGATTTTCTTCGCGGTTACAGCAATTTGCTTGGCGCAGCTTTAAAGCGTTCCAAAACCATGCAAGCCATGCGCTTGACCGAAAAAAAGCTACGGGAAAGTGAAAGGCACTATCGAATAGCGGCTGAACTCAATCCGCTCTGGCCCTGGACGGCCGACAAAAACGGCAATCTCATTTCCATCGATCATCGCTGGTATGAATACACCGGCCTGACACCTGAGCAAACGTTGGATCGTCAATGGTCCAACGCGGTGCATCTTGAGGACAAGACGGCGTTGATAGTGCTCTGGGATCAATCATTGACCACCTTGCAGCCTTTCGACTCTCAAATCCGCTTACGCAAAGGCACCGGAGAATATCGTTGGTTCCGCGTCCGCGCGTTGTGCAGCCTCGGTATCGACGGTCATTGCGAGCAGTGGTACGGCACCATTGAAGACATCGACGATCGGGTTCAGCTAGAGAACGCATTGCGAGATTGGAACGAGCTGCTGGAGGACCGAATCAATCAGCGCACTCAGCAGTTGGAAGCCGAACAACATGAACGGGCGATGGCGGAACTCAAGCTTCGGCAGAGTCAGAAAATGGAAGCGGTAGGTCAACTGACCGGTGGCATTGCCCACGACTTCAACAACCTGTTGGCGGGCATCATCGGTAACCTGGAGCTGATGCAACGTCGAATTGATGCCGGTCGCCATGACAAACTGGCCCGTTACAACTCGATTGCGATGACCTCAGCGTCTCGCGCAGCCGCTTTGACGCAACGTCTGCTGGCGTTTTCGAGACAGCAATCACTCAACCCCGAAATTATCGAACCTCGCAAAGTAGTGGCCGATTTTGAAGACATGATCCGCCGTTCGGTCGGGCCGAGCATTGTAGTGGGGTGCTCGTTCAAGACCAGTGATCGTATCAAGTGCGATCTCAATCAGCTGGAGAATGCCCTGCTCAATCTTGCCATCAACGCAAGAGATGCCATGCCCAATGGCGGTACGCTGGATCTTTCGGTCGACCGATGCGTGATAGATGAAGCGTCGTCTTCCGAGAAAATGATGCCTACAGGATCCTATGTGAGCATATCCGTGACAGATTCCGGCACCGGGATCAAACCAGAGCTTTTGTCGCGCATTTTCGATCCGTTTTTTACCACCAAGAAAATCGGCGAAGGTACCGGTCTGGGTCTTTCAATGATCTATGGATTTACCCAACAATCCGGTGGGCAGGTGCGGGTCCACAGCAGCGTCGGCGTCGGCACCACCGTAACCCTGTATTTTCCAGTGGACAATTCTGAACCCGATAAGACCCAAGCCCATTCCGAATCAGGTTCGACGGAGCCAGTGGGGAACGGCGAAACTATTTTGCTGGTGGATGACGAAGCCGCGGTACGCCAGATGGCCTCGGAATTATTGAGCGAAACAGGTTACTGCGTAGTAGAGGCGGTCGATAGCGTATCGGCAATAAAGCAGGCAGAAAAGCTCGGGCACCTGGATTTGCTCCTGACTGACATTGGTCTGCCCGGCATGATGAACGGGATCAGCCTGGCGGCTGAACTGAAATTGAAATTCCCGCAAATGAAGGTGCTGTTCATCACCGGTTTCGCAGGTGGCTCCAGCCTGATTTCTGTCGATGCCACTACCAAGGTGCTGACCAAACCCTTCAGCCTGAATGAACTCAGTTCGCGTGTTCATGCTTTGATTCAGGTGAGTGCGGCAGACAGTGGTGCTTCGTAAAAAAGATCAGCAGCCAAAAGAGTCACCCGGGAAACTTTAAACCAAGCCCCGAAAAATCGGGGCTTGGTGATTACAAGGCATCAGGACTGACGCCCTCCGCCACCACTGTTTTCTCCTCCTTTGCGGCCTGCTTCAGACGCCTTGTCCCTGTCATCGGCAAAATTGCCGCCGCGTCCACTTTGCTGACCACCACCGGTGGATTGACCAGCCTCGTTGGATTGCCGTCCACCCGATGCCTGTCCGCCTTTCTGTCCAGGCTTGTTCATGTCCTCCATGTCATCGGTGAACTCTCCACCGCGTTGGGTACCCTGCCCGCCTCCGGACATACGATCAGCATCTCTCGATTGTTGTCCACCTGATGCCTGGCCACCTTTTTGGCCGGCTTCAGATGCTCGTTGTGGATCATTGGCGAAATTACCGCCTGAAGCTTGGCCACCTTTCTTGCCAGCTTCGGATGCCTTATCTCGGTCATTAGAAAAATTGCCGGGATTGTTATTTCCTGTATTGGCCATTTCAATCACCTCTGAATCATTGACACGAGCAGTCGCCCGTTTAATTCGGATGGCATGGAAAATCGAAAGTTTGAACAAAAAAAAGGCTTCGCGACCAGTGGATTTACGACGTTAGTTCAATGAAAAATAAAGACTTTCGACTGACGGAACAGGCACTCAAAAACCGGTTGATAAAGTCGAATATTTCGCTAACGAAAGGTCAATATTTACTAGACTGCATAGCGCATACGCAGCTTTACAAATAATGGATTTCGGAGGTCGGGCCATGACCGAACATATCGTGCATTTTCATTGCCAGATCGACCAGGCAACCACCGAGCGTTTCAGGGATTGCTGTCTCGAAGCCATAGATCAAGGTGCCACGTCTTTACTGTTGAACCTGTCCACATCCGGGGGCAGTACCAATTTCGGTTTCACGCTTTATACCTTCCTGAAATCGCTGCCAGTGCCATTGTGTGCAATCAATGCGGGGAACATCGAATCGATGGGCATCATCATGTTCCTGGCCGCAGGGCGCCGGATCACCTCTCCCCACTCACGCTTTCTGATCCACCCGATGAATTGGTATTTCAGTCAGAAATCCGTTGATCATCAACGTCTGCGTGAATACCTGTCGAGTCTCGACAATGACCTTGCGCGCTACGTGCAGATTTTCGCGCTGGAAACCGCTGAAGCGCAGACCAAACTCGATATCTTCCATTGCTTGTCCGCGGAGGAAAAAGTCATCGCCGCCCATGAGTCTCTCGCATACGGCATTGCTCACGAGATGAGGCAAATGGTGTTTGCCGATGATGTTAAACACTGGAAAGTCAGTGGCGGATGATCTGGCCAATGCAGAAACAATAACGCGAGTGTTTTATCCCAGCGCAGTATCGAGAAACATCATGACGCCAAAGCCCAGCATCAGGCCCAGTGTTGCCGGCGTTTCATGACCATTGCGATGGGTCTCGGGAATGACTTCATGGGACACCACAAAGATCATGGCGCCGGCGGCGAGGCCAAGTGCGATGGGGTAGCCAAGGGCAAAACTGTTGGAAATACCGAGGCCGACCAAGGCGCCAAGAGGCTCCATCAAGCCTGATCCGACGGCAATCAGCGCCGCGCGCAGTGCCGTAATACCGGTCACTCGCAAAGCCATTGCCACCGCCAGACCTTCGGGTATGTCCTGAAGGGCGATCGCCGTGGTCAGCGGTATTCCCACCTGCATGTCGCCTGTTGCAAAGCTGACACCGATCGCCATGCCTTCGGGCAAGTTGTGCAACGTGATGGCCAGGACGAACAGCCATACCCGATTGATCCGTTTGGCTTCTGGGCCGCGCCGGCCGCTTTTTTCGTGCTCGTGAGGCACAAATCGATCAAGACCGATCATCAAGGCAACGCCCAGTGCCAAACCCAATACGACAATACCGGCTGCCAGTAACCCATTGCCGCTCAGTTGCCGAGCCGCCTCGATGCCAGGAAGAATAAGCGAGAAAGAACTGGCGGCCAGCATCATCCCGGCAGCAAAGCCGAGCATGATGTCCTGGGTGCGAGCCGCAATGTCGCGAAGCGCAATCGCCACCACTGCGCCGAGCGCCGTTGCGCCGAATCCGGACAATCCCCCGAGTAAAGCGAAACGCAGATTGTCCTTGCTGCCCCCGACAACAGCGCTGTAACCGCTAACCAGCAGCAACGCCATCACACAGGCCAACACCAGCCAAAACGCCATGCCTCCCCGTCCAGAACGGGTCAACTGTGTAAAGAAAGCACGCAGAGGAGCTACCAATGAAGAAGTCGACTGAGCCATGCAAGCCCCTTGGTTTTAAACACCGCGCGCTCTACAGCACGCGGTAAACATGTCGGATGGCACTCGATAGTAAAAGCAGCCCGGATGCCAGGCCACATTTATCTGAAACAAATGCATCGGGTTGATTTCAACACCCTGCCCCCAATGACAACCCGGTACAGCCTGGCCTTTGCTGTGCTCCGTTGAGCTCGGGCCTTGCTTGATCCCGCGGGGTCCTGCGATTCGCCAAACAATCAATCGAAACTCTGGAACACAACACCACGTCGATCATTGGTAATTTGTTGACCGGCCTTATTCAGGATGGGGAAGATGCACGCTGAACCGAGTGCCCTCCTGGGCCGTCGAGCTGACCGCAACCTCCCCGCCATGGGACCTGGCTATTTCTCTGACGATGAACAAACCAAGCCCCACGCTTCGCACATCACTGTCGGTTTCGGTGCCACGGGTCATGGGTTCGAACAGAGCGGCCACTAATGCATCCGCAATTGCCGGGCCGTGGTTATGGACCGAGATCACCGATTGATCGTCACCCCATTCGGAAACAATAGTGATCGGATGCGCCAGATCACCATATGCCACGCTGTTGGCGACCAGATTGCCAATGACCTGCTGCACCCGATCAGCATCCAGATAAGCGCGGCCAGAACCGTTGGACGTGTGCAAGAGTGTGGCTTGCGGAAAAGCGACACGCAGTTCATCAATGCTCTGGCTGATGAATCGATGCAAATCCAGCCAATCGGGATTGACCGCTATACCCCGCCCAATGCGCGCCAGGGCAAAGTCCAGCAAATCTGCGATCATGCGCTCGGCGCGGTCGGTCGAGCGACTGATGTGCTCGAGCATCTTGCTTTCCTTTGCGCTGCGCTCGGATTGGGCGAGGATGTCGGAAGCCATTCTGATAGCCGTCAAAGGGTTCTTCAGATCGTGGCTGACAATCGCGACCATTTGTTCGGCGAATGAAGCGCGGCGCTGGGATTTTTCGTAAGCGTCGTTCAACGCTGTTTGCGCCTGTTGCAGGGCCGTTTCGGCTGCTGTTTTTTCCCGCAGCAAAGCTTCTGCAGTTCGCCGGGCGTTGAGCAATTCGCGCTCGTACTTGTCGCGATCGGTGGTGCCGAACAGCGCCAGTTCATAAAACGCGCCACTTTCGTGCTCTCGTCGCACGCCGTTGAGCAGCATAGTGATGATGCGTTTGTCTCGGTGCAGCAGATCGAGCTTCACTTCGGCCACCGAACCCTGCATCTGCATCAGGGGCGCCCAGTGGGTCTGGTGGAAAATCCGCCCACCCATCGTCAACAGGTCCTGGAAACGCCGACCGACCAAATCAGGGGCATCGCAGCCGATCCAATGGCTGAAGGTCTGATTGCTACGCACAATGGTGCCATCTTCCCTGGTGACGACCAGCCCGCAGGGAGCCCCGTCGAACAGTGCTTGCGGATCGAGCAAAAACGGTATGTCAGCCGGCATTGGCAGCCGTCCACGGCAACAAGAAGTTGTCGATAGCTTCAGAACAGGCGCTAGGTACACTCATGTGCGGGCAATGACCGACGTTGGCGACGATGCACAGTGTGCTGTTGGGCATTACGGCTTCCAGGTACTTGCCGACCGCAATGGGGGCGATCAGATCATCGGTCGATTGCAGAATCAATGTCGGGGTGGTCAATCCGGCAACATCCTTGCGATTGTCGGACATGAACGTCACCCGTGCGAACTGCTTGGCGATCTCAGGCTCGGTACGACAAAAGCTGTTGGTCAACTCTTCGCTCAGTGCCGGCTGGCCGGGTGCGCCCATGATGACCGGGGCCATGGTGCTGGACCAGCCCAGATAGTTGCTGTCCAGGGTATCAAGCAGCGAGTGAATGTCTTCAAGCTTGAAGCCACCCACGTAGTTGTCGGTATCGATATAGCATGGCGACGGGCCGATCATCACATGCGCGTCGATTTTCCCGGGGGACATGCGGTCAGCCAGGACACCGATCATACTGCTGACGGAGTGGCTGACCACGATCACTGGCCCGCAGGCATACTCATCAATGATGTCACCCAAATCCTGAGCGTAGCCCGCCAACGAGTCGTATTTTTGGCAATCATAGGCCCCGAGGTCCGATTGACCCGCGCCTACCAGATCGTACAGCACGACTTTGAAATGCCCGGTGAAGTGATCGACGAGATAACGCCACATGGTCTGGTCGCAGCCAAAGCCATGGGACAAAATGAGCGTCGCCGAGCCTTCACCGATCACTTTTACATTGTTGCGACTTTGAAGGGACATGCTTGTTATCCAGGGCGGGCCGGAATCAACTCCGATAGCGGGCAGTGTAGATACTCGACAGTGTCCGGTCACGCTTAACTGCCTGCCGGTGGCGTTGACTCATGCCCTTTGATGCATTTTCGGCAACACTGAATTGCTATTGACTCAATTGATAGTCCGCTGATCAGAGGTGCATGCTAGAGGGCTGCATGGGGCCTCATATCATTCCGGATGATAGTTACCTTCGGCTCATTCGATTCGTGCCATACAACCTCGCCGAGCATCATTCGCCAATCTAAACACATTGGCGGATGCATCCATGGAACAGTCATTCAAACATTTGCGCTTCCCGTTGGCTTTATTGGCCATGGTGGTGATCAGCGCTTGCGGCAAGGCACCGGAAACGGCCGCTACGATGCCGGCGGCGAAAGTCAGCGTCGCCAAGGTGCTCGAGCAGCCGGTCAACGAGTGGGACGAGTTCACCGGGCGCCTTGAGGCACCGGAAACCGTAGAGATCCGCCCACGGGTCTCCGGCCAGATCGATGAAGTGGCGTTCACCGAGGGTGCCCTCGTCAAGAAAGGCGACCTGTTGTTCCAGATTGACCCGCGTCCGTTCCAGGCCGAGGTTCGCCGCCTCGAAGCGCTGGTCTCTCAGGCCCGCGCCACGGCCACCCGCAGCGAAAACGAAGCCCAGCGCGGTGAGCGCCTGCGTACCAGCAATGCGATTTCCGCCGAACTGGCCGATTCGCGAACCAGTGCCGCCCAGGAAGCCCGCGCCGCAGTCGGCGCCCTGCAAGCTCAACTGGACCTGGCCAAGCTGAACCTCAGCTTTACCCGCGTCACCGCGCCGATCAGCGGTCGCGTCAGCCGCGCCGAGATCACCGCCGGTAACCTGGTGACCGCCGATACCACCGCGCTGACCAGCGTGGTGTCCACCGACAAGGTCTATGCCTACTTCGACGCTGACGAGCGTGTGTTCCTCAAGTACACCCAACTCGCACGCCAGGGTAAACGCGGCGCCACCACCCCGGTTTACATGGGCCTGTCCAACGAAGACGGCAACCCGCACCAGGGCGTGATGAACTTCGTCGACAACCAGGTCAACCCGAAAACCGGCACCATCCGTGGTCGCGCCGTGTTCGACAACAGCGACGGCAGCTACACCCCGGGCCTGTATGCACGCCTGAAACTGGTAGGCAGCGGCACCTACAACGCCATGCTGATCAATGACGAAGCAGTCGGCACTGACCTTGGCAAAAAGTTTGTGCTGGTGATGGATGCCGACAACAAGACCGCCTACCGCGCCGTTGAGCTGGGGCCGAAGATCGAAGGCTTGCGCATCGTGCGCAACGGCTTGAACAAGGACGACACCATCATCGTCAAGGGCCTGCAACGGGTACGCCCCGGTTCGCCAGTCACCCCTGAAGTGATCCCGATGGCCAGCGAACAAACGCTCGCGGCCCTCGCACAACAACGACAAGCGCTGGAAGCCAGCAACCTGCCACAAGTCGCACCTGCCAAGGTTGCGCCGGGCACGGCTGTGAAACTGGCTGCAGCGACCCCACGCGGTTAAGGGATAACGACTCCGATGAATTTCTCCCAATTCTTCATTTCACGGCCGATCTTCGCAGCGGTGCTTTCGCTGCTGATCCTGATCGCCGGTGCGATCTCGCTGTTCCAGTTGCCGATCAGCGAATACCCGGAAGTGGTGCCGCCGACTGTTGTGGTTCGTGCGAACTTCCCGGGTGCCAACCCGAAAGTCATCGGTGAAACCGTAGCCGCTCCCCTGGAGCAAGCGATCACCGGCGTCGAGAACATGCTCTATATGTCCTCGCAGTCGACCGCCGACGGCAAGATCACCCTGACCATCACCTTTGCGCTGGGCACTGACCTGGACAACGCTCAGGTGCAGGTGCAGAACCGCGTGACCCGGACCGAGCCGAAACTTCCCGAGGAAGTGACGCGCATCGGCATCACCGTGGACAAGGCGTCGCCCGACCTGACGATGGTGGTGCACTTGACCTCGCCGGACAAACGCTACGACATGCTCTACTTGTCCAACTACGCCCTGCTCAACATCAAGGATGAGCTGGCGCGTCTGGGCGGTGTCGGCGACGTGCAACTGTTCGGCATGGGCGATTACTCGCTGCGGGTGTGGCTCGATCCGAACAAGACCGCTTCGCGCAACCTGACTGCAACGGATGTAGTGACCGCGATTCGTGAACAGAACCGCCAGGTAGCGGCCGGTGCCCTGGGCGCCCCGCCTGCGCCGAATGCCACCGCGTTCCAGCTGTCGGTCAACACCCAAGGTCGTCTGGTTTCCGAGGAAGAGTTCGAGAACATCATCATTCGCTCGGGCGACAACGGTGAAATCACTCGCCTTAAAGACATCGCTCGGGTCGAGCTGGGTTCCAGCCAATACGCCCTGCGCTCGTTGCTCAACAACCAGCCGGCGGTGGCGATCCCGATCTTCCAGCGTCCGGGTTCGAACGCGATCGAAATCTCCAACGAAGTGCGGTCGAAAATGGCCGAGCTGAAGAAGAGCTTCCCCGAAGGCATGGACTTCAGCATTGTCTATGACCCGACGATCTTCGTGCGCGGTTCCATCGAGGCAGTGGTGCATACCCTCTTCGAAGCGCTGATCCTCGTGGTGCTGGTGGTGATCCTGTTCCTGCAAACCTGGCGCGCATCGATCATTCCGTTGGTTGCGGTGCCGGTATCGTTGATCGGTACGTTTGCGGTGATGCACTTGTTCGGATTCTCGCTCAACGCCCTGTCGTTGTTCGGCCTGGTATTGGCGATCGGTATCGTGGTCGACGATGCGATCGTGGTGGTGGAGAACGTCGAGCGCAACATTGAACTCGGACTGACGCCGGTCGAAGCGACCAAAAAAGCCATGGGCGAGGTCACCGGCCCGATCATCGCCACGGCGCTGGTGCTGTGTGCGGTGTTCGTACCGGCGGCGTTCATTTCTGGCCTGACGGGTCAGTTCTATAAGCAGTTCGCCTTGACCATTGCGATTTCGACGGTGATTTCGGCCTTCAACTCGCTGACCCTGTCGCCGGCACTGGCTGCGGTATTGCTCAAGGGCCATGACGCACCGAAGGATCGTTTCTCCAAGGTGCTGGACAAGATGTTTGGCGGCTGGTTGTTCCGCCCGTTCAACCGTTTCTTCGAAAAGGCCAGCCACGGTTATGTCGGCACCGTTGCCCGTGTGATCCGCTCAAGCGGTATCGCCCTGCTGCTGTATGCCGGCCTGATGGTCCTGACCTTCTTCGGTTTTTCCAGCACCCCGACCGGTTTCGTACCCGGCCAGGACAAGCAATACCTGGTGGCCTTCGCGCAATTGCCGGACGCCGCGAGCCTGGATCGCACCGAAGACGTGATCAAGCGCATGTCCGACCTGGCGCTGAAACAGCCTGGCGTGGAAAGTGCCGTGGCATTCCCTGGCCTGTCGATCAACGGTTTCACCAACAGCCCGAACGCCGGCATCGTGTTCGTGACCTTGAAACCGTTCGACGAGCGCAAAGACCCGAGCATGTCCGCCGGTGCCATCGCCGGTGCCTTGAACGGCCAGTACGCCGGGATTCAGGAAGCCTACATGGCGATCTTCCCGCCACCGCCGGTACAAGGCCTGGGCACCATCGGTGGTTTCCGCCTGCAGATCGAAGACCGGGGCAACCTGGGCTACGAAGAGCTGTACAAAGAAACCATGAACATCATCAACAAGAGCCACAGCGTGCCGGAACTGGCCGGGTTGTTCACCAGCTACACCGTGAACGTGCCACAGGTCGATGCCGCCATCGACCGTGAGAAAGCCAAGACCCACGGCGTGGCCGTCAGCGACATCTTCGACACCCTGCAGATCTACCTGGGTTCGCTGTATGCCAACGACTTCAACCGCTTCGGTCGCACCTATCAGGTCAACGTTCAGGCCGAACAACAGTTCCGCCTCGAATCCGACCAGATCGGCCAGCTGAAAGTGCGCAACAACAAAGGCGAGATGATCCCGCTGGCGACCTTCATCAAGGTCAGCGACACCTCGGGACCTGACCGCGTGATGCACTACAACGGTTTCATTACCGCTGAAATCAACGGTGCGGCAGCCCCCGGCTACAGCTCCGGCCAGGCCGAAAAAGCCATCGAGAAACTGCTCAAGGAAGAACTTCCGAACGGCATGACCTACGAATGGACCGACCTGACCTACCAGCAGATTCTGTCTGGCAACACCGCGCTGTTCGTGTTCCCGCTCTGTGTGCTGCTGGCGTTCCTGGTGTTGGCGGCCCAATACGAAAGCTGGAGCCTGCCACTGGCGGTGATCCTGATCGTACCGATGACCCTGCTGTCGGCCATTACTGGGGTGATCGCCTCCGGTGGCGACAACAACATCTTTACCCAGATCGGTTTGATCGTACTGGTGGGGCTTGCCTGTAAGAACGCGATTCTGATCGTCGAGTTTGCCAAGGACAAACAGCTCGAAGGCATGAGCCCGCTGGCGGCGGTACTCGAAGCGTGCCGTCTGCGTCTGCGGCCGATCCTGATGACCTCCTTCGCGTTCATCATGGGTGTGGTGCCACTGGTGTTCTCCAGCGGTGCCGGTGCCGAGATGCGTCATGCGATGGGTGTGGCGGTGTTCTCCGGGATGCTCGGGGTGACCTTCTTCGGTCTGCTGCTGACGCCGGTGTTCTACGTACTGATCCGTAACTTCGTCGAACGCGGTGAAGCGCGCAAAGCCGCCAAGGCGCTGAAACTGCAAAATCAGCTGGAGTCGCATTGATGAGTTTGAAAGCTTTCCTGCCGAGCCTGCTGGTACTGGCACTGAGCGCCTGTGCCGTCGGCCCGGACTACAAGACCCCAGCCACAGAACCGGCCAACATCACCACTGCCACCGACGGTGCGGCCGGTCAGAAGAATTTTGACCGCTCGCGTTTCGAAGGCATCTGGTGGCAGCAGTTCGAAGACCCGACCCTCAACCAGTTGGTGACTGAATCGCTCAAGGGCAACCGCGATCTGCGCGTCGCCTTCGCCCGCTGGAAAGCGGCGCGGGCGATCCGTGACGACGTCAGCAATGACGCGATGCCGACGATCACCAGCCGGGTCAGCAGTGACCTGGGCAAGGGCCAGATCCCTGGCGAAACCACTGACCGGGTCAATAGCGAACGCTACGACCTGGGCCTGGACATGGCCTGGGAGATCGATCTGTTTGGCCGCATCCAGCGCAATCTGGAATCGGCCAACGCCGAGCAACAGGCACTCGAGGCTGATCTGTACCAGCTGCAAGTCACCATGATCGCCGAACTGGTGGATGCTTACGGTCAACTGCGCGGTGCCCAGCTGCGGGAAAAGATTGCCCTGGCCAACCTGGAGAACCAGCAGGAATCGCGCAAGATCACCATCAGCCTGCGTGATGCCGGCGTTGGCGATCAGCTCGATGTCGAGCGCGCCGATGCGCGCCTGGCCTCGGTCGAAGCCAGCGTGCCGCAATTGCAGGCGGAGCAGGTGCGGCAGAAAAACCGCATCGCTACCCTGCTCGGTGAACGCCCGGACAAGCTGACTGTGGACCTCAGCCCCAAAGACCTGCCGGCGATTGCCAAGGCGCTGCCGATTGGTGATCCGGGTGAACTGCTGCAACGCCGTCCGGATATTCTCAGTGCCGAACGCAAACTGGCCTCGGCCACGGCGCGCATCGGCGTGGCCAAGGCGGATTTGTTCCCGCGTGTCAGCCTCAGCGGCTTCCTCGGCTTCACCGCCGGGCGCGGTTCGCAGATCGGCTCCTCGGCGGCCAACGCCTGGGCGCTTGCCCCGAGCATTACCTGGGCGGCCTTCGATCTGGGCAGCGTGCGTGCCCGTCTGCGCGGTGCCGATGCCGACGCCGAAGGCGCACTGGCGACTTACGAGCAACAAGTCTTGCTGGCCCTGGAAGAATCGGAGAACGCCTTCAGCGATTACGGCAAGCGCCAACAGCGGCTTATTTCATTGATTCGCCAGAGTGAGTCCAGCCGCTCCGCAGCCGATCTCGCCGAGATCCGCTACCGCGAAGGCACCGCCGATTTCCTCGTGCTGCTGGATGCGCAGCGCGAACGTCTGGCGGCTGAAGATACCCAGGCCCAGGCTGAGGTCGATCTGTATCGCGGCATCGTCGCGATCTACAAGGCCCTGGGCGGTGGCTGGCAGCCGGAGACGGTCGCCAGCAAGTAATTCGGTTTACTAAAGAGCTCCTTTGGTTGGCCGCAACCAACCAAATTTTTTGCCCCGCGTATCATTCGGTCGCGGGGCTTTTTTTTGCATTTTTTCAGCCAAACAACATGGATCCTGTAGGAGCTAAGCTTGCTCGCGATGACGGTCGCAACTTCAACATTGATAGTGGCTGACATGACGCTATCGCGAGCAAGCTCGGCTCCTACGGGGGGTAGCGCTGGTCTTCGGACTTTTGGGATTGCTGCACGGTCACGGTGGCTGTTGTTCCAGCGCGCAGTTTGTCCTTGCCCGCATAATCCTCGTCGATCCGTATCCGCACCGGCACCCGCTGCGCCAGTTTCACCCAGGTATAACTGGGGTTGATGTTGGCCAGCAAACGCCCGCCCGGCAGGTTTTCGCGGTCGGCAATGGCGAAGGCGATGCTTTGCACGGTGCCGCCAAATCGCTCGCCACTCATCAACTCGATAGCGACCCGGTCGCCCTCCCCGATTCGCGGCAATTTGGTTTCTTCGAAGTAGCCGCTGATATAAAACGAATCGCTGTCCACCAGCGCCACCAAGGGTCCACCCGCCGTTGCATAGTCACCCTGGCGGGTCAGCAGATTGGTGACGTAGCCGCTGACCGGCGACTCGACCCGGGTGCGTTCAAGATCATGTTCAGCCTCGGCCAGCGCAGCAATCGCCAGTTGTACGTTGGCCTGGGCAAACCCCAGGTTGGCCTGGTTGCGCAGCAAATCGGCTTCGGCCACCGACACATCGGTGTTGGCTTTTTCCCACTCTTCGCCAGAGATCGCCGAACGCTCCTTGAGGGTACGCCGGCGGCGTTCCTCGCTTTGGCGCTGACGAAGCAATGCCTGGCTGGCGACAATCGTTGCTTGCGATTGCCCCAGTGAGGCCTTGGACACCTCCACCGCGCGCTTGGCGTGTTCCACTGCCAGGGTGTAGCGCGAGGGATCGATCTCCAGCAGCAACTGGCCCTTGTCCACATGCTGGTTATCCTGCACGTTGAGTTTGACGATGCGTCCGGCGACATCAGCGGACAACGTCACCACATCGGCGCGTACCCTGGCGTCCCGGGTCCACGGCGCGCGCGTGTAATGCTCCCAGGCAAACCAGCCGAGCACAAACGCCAGCGCTACCACGGCTAACGTCGAGAGTCGGGCAAGAATCGTCTTCAAGGCATCAGGCTCCCATCCACAGAATCAGTGTCGCGCACACGCAGGCGTACAGCGCGCCTTCGAACAACGCTTCATGCCAGACCAACCGCAGCACGCCGAGGCGGCGCAGCAGCCAGTCCAGCAGCAAAAATATCGGCAGCCCCAGCAACAGTGCCTGGGCAATCGGCGGCAGATAAACACCGCCTATTTCCAGATCAATGGGCAAGTGTCGGTTCTCCTTGGGGTGCTGTGGATTCAAAGTGGCCGCGGTGTCGTTCCAGGAATGACACGACGATCAGCAGCGCTACGCGCATGCGGAACACCGACCATAAATGTTCATGCACGCTTGAATGCAACGCGTCCAGTTCATCACCCAAGCTGTGCAGGCTGCCTAGCACGCGATCGACATCGATATTGGCCCGGCCGGCGACCAGGCGCCCGGTTTCCCGAACCGTGGCGAATAAACGCTCCTGCGTCTGCGGGCTCAACAACACGTTGTTTTGCCCCTGCTGCCTGAGCTGATTCAAGGCAATGCCCAGGGCCATACTGCCAAGACTGACTTCGAACAGTTCCCGCGAAGACGAGTCCTCGATGGCTGGCAACAAGCCCAGCATCATGGTCAGGCGATCGACCATGCGGCTTTCGAAGGCAAACTGGTTTTCATCGGTGGCCGCAGCTTTCAGCAAGGCGTAGACCTGTTCGCAGTTTTCCTGGTGCAACCGACGCATGCGCAGGCCGGGCCTGAAGGGGAAAATCAAGGCATAGACACTCAAGGCCAGTGCGGCAGCGCACACGTAAGCACCGGCAAATTCGAACCATTGAATCGCGGTGTTCTGGCCCAAACCGGTGTTTTGCGGCCCTAACAGCAAAAACGTGGTCAGCCCCAGACCGATCCCGGTCCCTGTGGTCGGCGGGCTGGACAACCCGACGGCGACCGCATACAGCAATGGCACCAATAACAAAGCGAGCAATTCGAAGCTGCTGATCATCGGTACCAGGGCGAACTGAAGCACCGCCGACACGACCAACGCCAACCCCAACCCTCTGGCGTAACTCTGGACTGCCAGCAATGGCCGGGGAAATGTCGCCATCAACGAACAGAGAATGCCGGTCACGATCATCCCGCCCCGCGCGCCGTCCCAGCCGGTTTCTATCCAGATCAGGCCCGCGACCATCAGCGCGCTGTAGGCGCGGATAGCGTTCATCGCCGCCAGCGTGTAATCCAGATGCAAGGGATTCTTCTGCCCACGAAACATGCTGCTGGCGCCGCGCCCGCTCTGGATCGCGTCGCTCAACTCAAGAATGGTTTCCAGCTGCTGCAGCATTCGCGCCTGTTCCCAGCGCAAAGACCATGACAGCGAGCGTAATGTCGCCTTGAGCGGTTCGGTAAGCTGTTCCGAGCGATAAGCCAGCGCATCAAAACGCTTTTGCAGTACCGCAAACTGCCGTCGTTGCTCCGCCGGAAGTGCGCGCCCTTGCCGGGCCAATTCATCGAGAAACTCCAGTTCTTCGGTGAGCAACTGCCGAATCTCCAAGGGAATCTCACCCTCCCAGCGCTCCAGCAACAATTCGCGCTGATGGCGCAACGCAGTCAGCCGTGCCGTCAACAGCACCAGTTGGTTGCCCAACAATTGCACCAGATCGTCGGCGCTGCGCAACCGCGGTGCATCGTAATAGAGGTGGCGGCGAACGCCTTCCAATGCACCAATCTGCGCAAGCAGCTGCATTTGTCGGCGATGGAACTCGGCCTCGCTTTCTTCAGTACGGATGACGGCGCTGGCGTGCGTGGCCAGCAGCTTGATCACCTGATCGATCCGCGCGAAGTAATCCTTGGCCACGGCTTCCGGGCGTGCGGTCAATAGACTCACCACGCAAACACAGGCCACCGCGAGCAATGTTTCGGTGACACGGGTGACGGCCAGCAAAAATGTGCCGTCAGGTTCCGGCACGGCCAGCAAACCGACGACCACCGCCGTATACCCGCTGAGTACGAATGCCTGCGAACTGGTGTAGCGCAACAAGGTGCCACCGGCAGTACACAACGCCAGCCACAGGGACAGCGTGATAAGAAACGGCACCGGCGCCTGGGGGAAAATCGCCATGATCAGCACCGCCACAGCCGCGCCAAGCGTAGTGCCGATGACCTGGCCGAAACTGCGGGCCAAGACCATGCCGGCCAAGGGCTGGCTAATGATGACCACGGCCATGATCGACCATTTGGGTTGCTCAAGATCGAACACAAATGCCAGGTACAGCGTCAGCAACCCGGCCGCAATGGTTCGCAAGGCAAACAGCAACACCCCGGGGCCGGGGTGAAGGATCGCCTTGAAGTACTGCAAAAACGGCTGCATGGAACGCTCGTTGATTGCTATTCAGCAAGCGTAGACACTGCTTCGCAACCTCGACAACCTGAAGAAAGCGCTTTGCAAGCGCCCAAGGTTTGACTCACAGCCCTGCCTGACCGAAGCTGATCACTTTGCAAAAGCTTGCCAGCCCGGATTCTGCATGCCCAAGTCCCGCCGTTACCTGCTAATCAGCCTCTGTGCCCTGTTCGCCATCGGTCTTGCGTGGGCGTTTCTGCGCAGTACAACCCCTGTGATACCGGAGGCCATCAAGCGTGGTTACAGCGAAGCTCTGGAAAAGGCCCGGGCCGGCCAACCGGGTGCGGCACGGGTGCTTTACCAGCAACTGGCCCGGCCTGACATTTCGCCGAAACGACGCGTCTGGCTGCATGCCGAACTGCCCAACTATCCGAGCTCCGTCGCGCTGAAACTGGCTGATGCGGATTTGCAGCATGAATCAGCGGACGTGCGTATTGCCGCGATCAAAAGCATCAGCGGGCTGGTGTCCAGTGGCCAACGCACTCTGTTGCTGGGGCCATTGCTCGATGACCCCGAGCAAAGCGTACGCCTGGCCGCGGTCAACGCATTGCTCGGGCTTTCACCGGATGACCTTGGTCTGTATTTCGCGCCGCTGGAGCAGGCCATCGATGCCTGGCAGCAAACGCTCAAAAGTGCGCCGCAGAGTGCCGAAAACCAATATCAATTGGCGCGGTTGTATCTGCACAATGCCCAATTCAAAGAAGCCCAGCAGGCTCTTGAAAATACTTTGCGCCTTGCCCCGGACAATTTGCCGGCGCTGGTGATGCAGATCGAGGTGCTGGATAAACTTGGTCAGAACGACGCCGCTCGCCAGTTGCTGGCCAAACAACTGAAGGCGCAGCCCGATTCAGCCTATTTGCAACATGCACTGGGGATGTGGCTGTTGCATCACGGACAAAGCGAGTTCGCCCTGCTCGGACTGTCCAAGGCCGTAGAGCTTGAACCGGACAACAAGGATTACCGCTATGACCTGGCCACCACGCTGCACGGTGAACAGGAACTGGCAGCGGCGCAGAAGCAATTGCAGGACATCGTGCAGCGACACCCCAACGATCGCCGGGCGCGGGTGCTGCTGATCAACTACTGGAAGGAAAGCGGCCAGTTGCAAAACGTACAGATCCTGCTGGCCCAACTCGAACAGCTCAATCCGGATGATCCGGCCTTGCAGCAAGGTCTGTAAGGACGCGCTCTCTGCTGTGTTTCCTTATGCGCATCAACCGCCCATAGCAGAAAAGGTTGAACCGTCGTCTCGACAAAGGGTCAAGTGAAACAGGCAGCCTATAATGGCCATCGTGCCAGCAGCCTCGTTTCCCCTATTCAAGAGAGGGCATTATTTGTCTATATCCAACGAGTTGATCAGCACAAAAGCGGCCACAGGTATTGAAGGCCTGGATGACATCCTCAATGGAGGGTTGTCCCGCGGCCATGTGTTTTTACTTGAAGGCGAACCAGGTACCGGCAAGACCACTGTCGCATTGCATTTCCTCATGGCTGGCGCTGAAGCCGGCGAGCGTTCGTTGTACATCACCCTGTCTGAAACCGAACACGAGTTGCGCCAGGGTGCCCGTTCCCACGGTTGGGAGCTGGGCGAAAACGTCCATATCTTCGAACTGACGCCGCCCGAAAGCGTGTTGAACGCCGAGCATCAGCAATCACTGCTGTATTCCTCCGATCTGGAGCTGGGTGAAGCCACACGACAGATCTTCGAAGTGGTCGAGCGGGTCAAACCGACCCGCGTAATCCTCGACAGCCTGTCTGAAATCCGCTTGTTGGCGCAGAGTTCACTGCGCTACCGCCGCCAGATCCTGGCGATCAAGCATTACTTCGTGCGCTACGATGCCACGGTGTTGTTGCTCGACGACCTGACCACCGAATCTTTGGATAAAACCGTGCACAGTGTGGCCCACGGTGTGATTCGCCTGGAGGAGTTGACGCCCAATTACGGTGCCGAGCGCCGCCGTATCCGCGTAGTGAAATACCGCGGCCAGAAATACCGTGGCGGTTTCCATGACTTCACGATCATGACCGACGGCGTGCACGTGTTCCCGCGCCTGGTGGCCGCCGAACATCGCGGCAACTACGTCCGGCGGCAGTTGACCAGCGGCATTGCCGAAATGGACGCGCTGCTCGGTGGCGGCATCGAAACGGGTTCCAGCACGCTGATTCTCGGGCCGGCCGGCACTGGCAAATCGCTGATTTCGATGCTGTTCGCCGCCGCCGCAGTGGCTCGGGGCGAGAAAGCAGCCCTGTTCATCTTCGACGAAGAGCTTGGATTGCTGTTCGAGCGGATGAAGAACATCGGTATCGATCTGCAGGCGTTGCAGGATGGCGGGAACCTGCTGATCGAGCAGGTGGATGCCGCCGAACTGTCCCCTGGCGAGTTTTCCCACCGGGTGCGGCGCTGCGTCGATCAAGGCAACATCAAGACCGTAGTGATCGACAGCATCAACGGCTATCAAGCGGCGATGCCAGAGGAGAATGCCCTGGTACTGCACATGCACGAGTTGTTGCTTTACCTCAACCGCAAAGGCGCTGCGACCTTCATGACCGTTGCCCAGCATGGACTGGTCGGCGACATGCAGGCCCCGGTGGACATTACCTACCTGGCCGACTCAGTGATTCTATTGCGCTACTTCGAAGCCTTGGGCAAAGTCCGCCGGGCCATTTCAATCATCAAGAAACGTACCGGCAGCCATGAAGCAACTATCCGCGAATACCGCATCAGCGCCAAAGGCATGACCATCGGCGAACCGTTGGAAGCCTTCCAGGGCGTACTGCGCGGCGTGCCGACCTATATGGGCGCGAGCATTCCATTGCTTGGGGATGAAGGCCTGTGATGACCCAACCTGCGACATCCGAACGCGCAATTATTCTCGCCCCGCTGGGGCGAGACAGTCAGATTGCGATGATGTTGCTCAAAGAAGCAGGGTTCGACGGGATCATCAGCCAGGATTTACCGCAACTGTGCAGCGAACTGGAGCAAGGCGCCGGTTTGCTGCTGATCTCTTCCGAAGCGCTGTTGCGCAGTGATCTGGGGCCGCTGTTGACCCTCATCGATCAACAACCGGCCTGGTCGGACTTGCCGATCGTTTTGCTGACGCACCATGGTGGCCCGGAACAGAACCCCGCTTCGCGCTTCGGGCCGCAGTTGGGCAACGTCACGTTCCTGGAACGTCCTTTTCACCCGGAGACATTGATCAGTCTGGTGACCACCGCCTTGCGCGGCCGTCGACGACAGTACGAAGCCAGGGATCGGCTGGTCGACTTGAGCCAAAGCGAACTGCGCCTGCAAAACACCCTGGAAACCCTGGAACAACAGGTCGAAGAGCGCACCGCACAATTGCGCCACAACGAAGAAGCTTTGCGTCAATCCCAGAAGATGGAAGCGGTTGGCCAACTCACCGGCGGTATCGCCCATGACTTCAACAACATGCTCACCGGCATCATCGGCAGCCTTGAGCTGTTGCGCCGGCGCCTGGCCCGCGGCCGCATCGAAGACCTGGACAGCCTTATCGATCTTGGCGTGACCTCGGCCAACCGGGCCGCTGGTTTGACCCATCGCCTGCTGGCGTTTTCTCGCCGGCAGTCGCTCGATTCCAAACCCGTGGAAATGAATACGCTGGTGGTTTCCATGGGTGAACTGTTGCAACGCAGCATCAATGAGAGCATTCGCCTGGACATGCAGTTGAGCGAACAACTGTGGGTGGCCGAGGCCGACCCCAATCAACTGGAAAGCGCCCTGCTCAACCTGGTCATCAATGCCCGCGACGCCATGCCCAACGGCGGCAGACTGGTAGTGACCACTTCGAACCAACATCTGGAAAAGTCCTTTACCGACCTGCACAGCAATCTCGAACCCGGTGATTACGTGACGCTCAGCGTTACTGACAATGGCTGCGGCATGCCGCAGAGCACCATCAACCGCGCGTTTGACCCTTTCTTCACCACCAAGCCGATCGGCCAGGGCACCGGCCTTGGATTGTCGATGATCTATGGCTTCAGCAAACAATCGCGGGGCCACGTCGCCATTCAAAGCGAAGTGGGTGAAGGCACCACGGTGAGCATTTATCTGCCGCGTTACGGTGGTGATCTGCCGCAAGATCCGCCGGTGGACAGTCACCACCCGCTCTTCGCGCAGAATGGCGAAACCGTCCTGATCGTTGAGGACGACCCGGCTGTACGGGTGCTGGTCAGCACGGTGCTCAGTGATTTGGGCTATGCCTTCGTCGAAGCGTGCGATGCCGACAGCGCCCTGCCGATCTTTGAATCCGCGCAGCGCATCGACCTGTTGATCAGCGATGTCGGACTGCCCGGCATGAACGGCCGGCAACTGGCAGAAATCGGCCGGCAGTTCCGGCCCGGCCTGAAAGTCCTGTTCATCACCGGTTATGCCGAACACGCGGCCGTACGCGGCGGATTCCTCGATCCGGGCATGCAGATGATCACCAAGCCATTCACGTTTGACCTGTTGACGGCCAAAGTGAGGGAGATGATCAGCGCCTGAAGCGGCTTCTGCCGGGATTCAGGAGAGCATGTCCTGCATGATTTCCTGTAACACGTCCAGGTCGAATGGCTTGGCCAGTATCGGTGCCGAGCGGGTGATCGGGCTGTCTGTTTCACGGATTTCCTGCGGGTAGCCGCTGATGAAAATCACCTTCAGCTCCGGTCGCAGTTTTACCGCGGGCTCGGCGATCTGCACGCCGGAAATCCCACCCGGCAGGCGGAAGTCAGTGATCATCATGTCCAGGTGCGGCTTGCTGGCGAGAATCTCAAACGCTTGCTCGCCATTCTCGGCCTGCAACACCCGGTAGCCCTCCCCTGACAGATAGGCCGACAGGACCATCAGAATCGAGGGGTCATCTTCGACGATCAGTACGACGTCTTGTGCATCTTCACTCATGGGAAGCCTTTGTTCGGTCAATAGCTGCTGATACGACCGTGGGGTCGATCAGAGGTTGCGTTTATCGGGCTGTTTTCCTACAGCGGCAGACAAACGCGAAACAGGGCGCCTTCGCCAATCCGGCTTTCGACGGTAATGGTACCGCCATGGGCGGTGACAATCTGTTCGGAAATAAACAATCCCAAACCCAGTCCGGCGACGGCGTGCTTGGCCGACACCCGCTCGAACTGCTGGAAAATCCGTTGCTGGTTTTCTTCACTGATGCCGATTCCGCAATCACGGACTTCTATCCGTGCTTCGCCGTGCTCACTGTACACCTTGACGCTGATCGGACTCTTGGCGCCGTAGCGCAAGGCATTGGTCAACAGATTGGAAACTACCTGCTCAATGCGGAATTCGTCCCAATTGCCGACCACTGGTTGTTCGGCTTCAAGTGTCACGGTCGCTTCGGCGGCTTCGATCTGTTGGGCAAAATTTTCCAGCAGGGCGCGCACCAGGGCCGAAAGATCAAACCGCGTGGGGCGGATCGACAATTTGCCGGTGCGGATGCGTGACACATCGAGCATGTCTTCGATCAGCCGGATCAGGCTTTTGATCTGCCGTTCGTCGCGATCGACCATGGCGTGCATTTTGTCGAGGGTGAACGCCGAGGCGTTATCCCGGGCCAGGTGCATCTTGCGCAGCTGGGTTTCGAGGATCAGGCCGTTGAGTGGCGTGCGCACCTCATGGGCGACAATCGACATGAAGTCATCGCGCATGCGTACCGCCTGTTGCAATTCCAGCTGGGTGCTCTGCAATTGCTTGAGCAGCGCTTCCTGCTCGCGGCGACTTTGCTCGAGTTCTTCAACTTGCTGTTTCATCGCCTTGCTCTGGCGGAACAGCTCGACGAAAACGTTGACCTTGCTCTTGACCGCATGGATGTCCAGCGGTTTGTGCAGGAAGTCCACAGCGCCGCTTTCGTAGCCCTTGAACGCGTAATTGAGCTCACGACCGGCGGCACTGACAAACACGATTGGAATGTTCTTGGTTTTTTCCGTACCGCGCATCAACTCGGCCAGTTCGAAGCCATTCATCCCAGGCATCTGTACATCGAGAATGGCCATGGCGAATTCGTGTTGCAGCAACAGCGACAAGGCCTCGTCGGCAGATTGCGCTTTGTAGACGGTACGGTCTTCACGCTTGATCAGCGCTTCGAGTGCCAACAGATTCTCCGGCAGATCGTCCACGATCAGCAGTTTGGCCTGGATATTACTTAGCATGCGATTCGTTCCAGCTCGACAAGCAGACGGCCGATGCCGCGGATAGGGAGAATGTGGTCAGGTTGGTGAATATCCAATGCTGCCTGGGGCATGGTTGCAACCTGGGCTTCCTGCGGGTCTTGCACGATGGTCAGACCGCCGCGCTGCTTGACCTGCGCCAGACCGTTCGCACCGTCACGGTTGGCGCCCGTCAGCAAGACTGCCGCCAGGCTGGGACCGTAGGCGTCGGCGGCAGACTCGAACAGGTAATCGATGGCCGGCCGCGAATGATGCACGCGGTCTTCCAGGCTCAGGGAAAAGCTGCGGTCCTGCTCCACTGACAAGTGATAGCCGGGCGATGCGAAATACAGGGTGCCGGACACCACCGGAGTCTTGTCGCTGGCTTCCTGAACCGGCAGCGACACTCGCCGGGCGAACACTTCCGCCAGATGGCTGCGACGCTGTTCCGGCAAGTGCAACACGACAATGATCGGCAACACGAAGCCTGCACGCAGCGGGCCGAGAATACTCAGCAGCGCCTCGACCCCACCGGCCGAAGCGCCGATCACGATCGCTTCTACTGAAGGCAAACCCGTTGCGCTGTTCATGATTTGCGATAAATCCGTTCTTGTTTGACCAGCGGTTCGAACTGGTTGCCGAAGGCTGAAAAATCCGGGGTTTCCTTGCTGCCCAGCACCAGGAAACCACGGTGGCACAGCGACTCATGAAACAAACCGAAAGCCCGATCCTGAAGTTTTTTATTGAAATAAATCAATACGTTACGACACGAAATTAATTGTGTTTCTGAAAATACACTGTCGGTAGCCAGGCTGTGGTCGGCAAAGGTCACGTTCTCGCACAGCGACTTGTCGAAAATGGCGTAGCCATACGCCGCCGTGTAGTAGTCGGCGAACGAGCGTTTACCGCCGGCCTGCTGGTAGTTGGAAGTGTAGGCGCGGACATTCTCCATCGAGAATATCCCTTGCTTGGCCTTTTCCAGTGAGCGCGGATTGATGTCCGTGGCATAAATGATGGTGCGCTCAAGCAAGCCCTCTTCACGCAAGAGGATGGCCATCGAATAAACCTCTTCACCGGTGCTGCACCCAGCGATCCAGATCTTGATCGACGGGTACGTCTTGAGCAGCGGCACCACCTCCTGGCGTATCGCCAGGAAGTGCGAAGGGTCTCGGAACATTTCACTGACCGGAATCGTCAGCAATTGCAGGAGCTGCATGAACGCCATTGGGTCATGCAGGACTTTTTCCTGGAGGGCCGAAATGGTGTTGCATTCGAACTGATTCAGCGCATGGCTCACCCGGCGCTTGATGGAAGCGCCTGAATAATCACGAAAATCGTAGCTGTACTTGAGGTAGATGGCCTCGATCAACAACCGCAACTCTATCTCGCTGATTCGTTCCCCTGAATAATTGCGCTCCACTTAGATACGTTCCATCTTTGGCAACCACACACGGATCAACGAAAACAACCGATCCAGGTCGATGGGCTTGGCCAGATAATCATTGGCGCCTGCTTGCAGGCAGCGTTCCTGATCGTCCTTCATGGCCTTGGCCGTCACCGCAATGATCGGCAACTTGCGCCAGCGCGGGTCCTTGCGGATCTCGATGGTGGCTTCAAAACCATCCATCTCCGGCATCATCACGTCCATCAACACCAGATCGATGTCTTCCACTTCATTCAATCGCTCAATCGCTTCCCGGCCGTTACGGCCAATGACCACGACTGCACCTTTATGCTCCAGCGCGCTGGTTAGGGCGAAGATGTTGCGTACATCGTCGTCCACCAACAGCACTTTGCGTCCCTCGAAGACTTTGTCGCGGCTGCGGGCAGTCTTGAGCATCTTCTGTCGCTCATGGGACAACCGCGATTCGACTTTGTGCAGAAAAAGTGTCACCTCATCCAGTAAACGCTCGGGCGAGCGCGCGCCCTTGATGATGATAGAGCGCGAGTACTTGCGCAGTTCCGCCTCTTCATCCCGGGTGAGGTTGCGTCCGGTATAGACAATCACCGGCGGAAACGAGCAGATATCTTCGGTAGACATGCGTTTGAGCAAGTCATTGCCGAGCATGTCCGGAAGCTTCAGATCGATGATCATGCAATCGAACATCGTGCTTCGCAGCAACTGCAGTGCATCCTGGGCCAAGCCGACCGCGGTGATCTCGATGTCATCGTCGCCAATCAACCGGGAAATACTGTCACGCTGCAAATCGTCGTCTTCAACCAGCAAGACGCGCTTGACCTTCTGGGTCAGTTTGGCTTCCAGACGCGAGAAAACGTCCTTGAGTTCTTCACGGGTGGTCGGTTTGACCGCATAACCGATCGCGCCCATGTGCATCGCCGCTTCGACCCGGTCCTCGACCGAAATCACGTGCACAGGAATGTGCCGGGTTTCGGCGTGTTCCTTCAAACGTTGCAGCACGGTCAAGCCGGAATGGTCCGGCAGGCGCATATCCAGCAGGATGGCATCGGGAATGAACTCCCGGGCCAGGTCGTAACCTTCGTCGGCACCGTGAGCCACCAGGCAGTGGTAGCCCAGTTCATGCGCGAGATCGAAGAGGATGTGCGCAAAGTTCGGCTCGTCTTCCACCACCAGGATGCAACGCGAGGTGAACGGCGCCTTCTGCCGGTCATCATTGAAACGCGGAATATCCTGCGCCACCACCGACGCCACGGTAGCTGGCGCAACATAAGGTGCAATCGCTACTGGCGCGGCACGCATCGGTTCGACCGGTTCTTCTCCGGGCTCAATGTACTGCTGCGGCAAGACCAGGGTGAATACACTGCCCTGCCCCGGCGTGCTGCTCACGCTGATGGAGCCACCGAGCAGGGCCGCCAGGTCGCGGGAGATCGACAGCCCCAGACCGGTTCCGCCGTATCGCCTGTTGGTGGTGCCGTCGGCTTGGCGGAACGCTTCAAAAATGCTTTCGTGCTGATCGGCGGCAATGCCGATGCCGGAATCACGGACGCTGAAGGCTATGCCATTGTTCGGCGCTGCGGCGACGCTCAGGCTCACGCTGCCTTTTTCGGTGAACTTCACCGCGTTGGACAACAGATTCTTGATCACCTGCTCCAGGCGCTGACGGTCGGTGAACATCATCGCGGGCACGCCGTCCTGCAAATCGACATGGAATTGCAGCTGCTTGTCGGTTGCCAACGGCTGGAACATTCCGCGCAGGCCGTCCACCAGACGCGCAACACTGGTGTTCTCCGGGCGAATCTCGAGCTTGCCGGCCTCGACCTTGGAGATATCGAGAATGTCGTTGATCAGGTTGAGCAAATCGTTGCCGGCGGAGTAAATCGACTCGGCGAACTTCACCTGTTCGGCGCTGAGGTTTTCCTGAGGGTTTTCCGCCAGCAACTTGGCCAGAATCAACGAGCTGTTCAATGGCGTGCGCAGTTCGTGGGACATGTTGGCGAGGAATTCGGACTTGTACTTGCTTGAGCGCTGCAACTCTTCAGCGCGCTCTTCGAGCTGGATCTGCGCCTGATTGAGTTCAGTGTTCTTGAGGTCCATGGCGTCGCGTTGTTGGGCCAGTACTTCGGCCTGTTCGGCGAGTTGCTCATTGGTCTGTTCCAGCTCGACCTGTTGCGTCTCGAGATGGGCCTGGGATTCCTTGAGAATCCGCGACTGCTCTTCGAGTTCTTCGTTGGCGGTCTTGAGTTCTTCCTGCTGCACTTGCAACTCTTCGTTGAGTTGCTGGGTTTCGGCCAGCACTTCCTGCAAGCGCTGACGATAGCGCGCAGCCTCGATAGACGTGCCGATGTTGCCGGCAATCAACTCCAGCAATTCGATGTCGCGGTCAACCAAGGGCCGCAGGAAACCCAGTTCGATAACACCGTTGACCCGGTCGTCATCACTGGTCGGCACCACCAGCACACTGCGTGGCAGCCCTTCACCGAGGCCGGAGCTGACCTTGAAGTAGTCGCTCGGCACGTTGTCGAGGCGAATCAACTTGGCCTGATGCGCAACTTGACCAACGATGCCTTCCTCACTGTAGATATGTTGCTCAAGTGCCTCCTGGTCGCGCGAAAAACCGTAAGACGCAACTCGCCGCAGGCCACCGTGTTCTTCGCGCACGTAAATCGCCGCCACGGCGCTGCCCAGGTACTGCGCGCAGAATTGCAGGATGTTGCGCCCCAGCAAATTCAGGGACAGTTGCCCCAATACTTGCTCGGCCAGTTCGGTCTGGCCGTTGCGCAGCCACGCTTGTTGCTCCAGGCGCTGAGCACTGGCTTGCTGCGCAGCCAATGTCGCGGAGTAGCTTTGCGACAGGTTCAACAGATCACGACGGCCGATGTAGGCCAGCAACGCGCTGATGCCTGCGATAAACAGCAGATAAAGGCCAATGCTCCAGACGGTGGTGCGCCGCACCTCTTCATTGCGCGTGGCACGCAGTTGCTGCTCCATGTCGATCACGTCTTCGAACTGCTTGCGTATCTCGTCGGTCAGGCGCTTGCCTTTGCCGGCGCGGACCGCGCTGCGGTAATCGCCGCTCGATCGCTGCAGATCAATCATCGATTGCGCGTAATTGGCCCACTCTTGTTGCAACGACTGCAGGCGGTGCAAGCGATCGGTCTGGACCGGATTGTCAGCCGTCAGTTCGAGCAACGTATTGAGCACCACCTCGACCCGAGGCTTAGCCGTTTCATAAGGTTGGAGAAACTTTTCGTCGCCACTGAGCAGAAACCCGCGCATCCCGGTTTCCAGGTCGACCGTCAGCTTGACGGCCTCATTGGCGTTATTGATGACCCGATCGGTGTGCTCGACCCATTGGATCGTTGACAGCAGATAGGTAATCAATGACACGAAGAAAACAGCGCTGATGGCGCCGACACCCAGCGGCAGGCTGATATTGCGGCTCAGGAGTTTGCGGAATCGTTGCTCATCAACCAAAGACGCAGAGGTCATGGGGCAGGCCTTGTCGAACTGTCAGAATTGGGCGAGTTTGCCCCAAAACTGGCACATTGATCCATTTTTCTCACATGTTTTAACGCCAGGTCCTACATTCCCCTGCGCCAGTTGATGGACGCGGGTATCCTTGCCTGACATGTGCGACCAATCTTTTTCCGTCCCTCGGGAACTTGTCGGGAGCCGTCACTTACTCATGCAAGAGACCGGCGCTTTCGCAAGCCGGCAACCGCCAATCATTTTTCAGGAACCCCACTATGTCCACCGCCAATGCGTCCACCATTCTTGTCGTCGAAGACGATGCCATCGTGCGCATGCTGATCGTCGATGTGCTGGAGGAGTTGGAGTTCAAGGTACTTGACGCGGATGGTAGCGAACAGGCGCTGGAGTTCCTCAATGACGAGGACCAGCACATCGACTTGATGATGACCGACGTCGGCCTGCCGGTGATGGATGGTCGGGAACTGGCCATCCAGGCCCGGATGCTGCGCCCGCAATTGCCCATCCTGTTCGCCAGTGGTTATGCGGAGAATATTGACGTGCCCGAAGGCATGTCGGTGATTGGCAAACCGTTTTCGATCGATCAGTTGCGAGACAAGGTCCAGGGAATTCTCGCGCAGTCGAAGTAAGCTGGTTTGGATGAACAACAATTGCTGGTGATCCGCATTCGATTCAGGTGACCTGGAAGGTTACGTACACTCTCACCTGTTTTTCCTGGTATCGCCTTATTCTCGTTTGTAGCCTGGAACAATCGCCCATGAATCAACCTCGCCAAACCAAAGTCCTGGTCATCGGCTACGTCTGGCCCGAGCCCCGTTCTTCGGCGGCCGGTGGGCACATGATGCAAATTCTCGAGACCTTCTTGCAGCAAGGTTGGGACATCACCTTCAGCAGCCCTGCCGGTTATGGTGAGCAGCGCGCTGACCTGACGTCGCTGGGCATTCGCGAAGTGCCGATAGAATTGAATAACAGCAGCTTCGACACATTCATCCGCGAACTCGCGCCGGATGTGGTGCTGTTCGACCGTTTCATGATGGAAGAACAGTTCGGCTGGCGCGTGGAAAAACACTGTCCCGACGCCGTTCGCGTGCTGGAGACGTCGGACCTGCAGAGCTTGCGTGATGCCCGGCAGCAACGTCTCAAACAGCGTTTGAAGGTCAGTGACGACGCGAATGACTTCAGTGAACTGTTTGCGCCCAGCCTGCGTGAAGAGTTTGAGTTCATGGCCGATAACGATCTGGCCAAGCGTGAGATTGCCGCGATCTATCGTTGCGACTTGAACCTGATGATTTCCGAAGTGGAAATCCAATTGCTGATCGAACAGTTCAAATTGCCCGCTACCCTCTTGCATTGGTGCCCGCTGATGGTCGATCTGCCGAGTGTGGCGCCGGCCGCATTTGAAGACAGGGCGCACTTTCTCAGCATCGGTAACTTCCGGCACGCGCCCAATTGGGATGCGGTGTTGTGGATGAAAACCACGATCTGGCCGCTGATTCGCGAGCAACTGCCCGCGGCGCAACTGCACATCTACGGCTCATACACGCCACCCAAGGCGACAGCACTGCATAATCCGGCCCAAGGATTTCATGTCATGAACTGGGCAGAAGATGCCTTGCAAGTCATGTCGGCGGCTCGAGTGTGCCTGGCACCGCTGCGTTTCGGTGCCGGCATAAAGGGCAAGATTGTCGATGCGATGCTCTGCGGCACTCCCAACGTCACGACGCCCGCAGGGGCGGAGGCGATGCACGGCGACGAAGCCTGGCCCGGCGCCGTCGCCCGCACCGCTCGCGAGATTGCCAAGCATGCGGTGCAACTGTACAGCGACAAGCCTCGCTGGCTTGAGGCACAGGCGCATGGCCAGACCTTGCTCGCCAACCGCTACCGGCAATCCTTGCATGGCCCGGCGTTGATTCAGCGACTGATGGAATGTCGACAGAATCTGGCGAACATTCGACGGGATAATTTCACCGGCAGCATGTTGCGCCATCACCACCACAAAAGTACCCAGTACATGGCGCAATGGATTGAGGCAAAGAACCGGAATACGATCGACGCCATGTAACCAAAACACAAAAGCGCCCTGCCATGACCCGAATCGCCAGAGTCACCGACCCTTCCTACGAATTGATGGACGACCACAACGGCTTGTCCATCATCTATCGTCAGCACGGTTTTCCTTGTCCGTTGGTGCGCTGGCATTTCCACAAGGAATACGAACTGCACCTGATCGTCGCCAGTTCCGGCAAAGTATTCATCGGCGATTACATTGGCAATTTTTATCCCGAAACCCTGTTTCTGACTGGCCCTAACCTGCCCCATAACTGGATCAGCCAGGTCGCCGAAGACGAAGTCGTGCCCAAACGCGACATGCTGGTCAACTTCACTGACGAGTTGTTCGACAGTGGCTATCAGGTCTTCGCCGAACTCAAGACCCTCGCGCCGCTGCTGGAGCGCGCCAAGTACGGCATCGAGTTTCGTGGCAAGCAGACGATTGGCCGAGCGATGGACCTGATGCAACGCATCGCCGATAGCACCGGCGTGACCCGGCTCGGGCACTTTTTCATCCTGCTGGAATTGCTGGCCGCTACTGATGACTATCAGTTGCTGTCCGGCGCAACCACGCCGCAACTGGCCGACGAACACAATATTGATCGCACCAACCGCGCGGTGGATTACATTTTTGCCCATTACGCCCGGGACTTGACGCTGGAGGAAGTGGCCGAGCATCTGGGCATGAAACCGACCTATTTCAGCCGAGTGTTCAAGCAGGCCACCGGGCGCAACTTCATCGAGTTCGTCAATCGCCTGCGTATCAGCAAGTCCTGCGAGTTGTTGGCCGATGGTGATAAACCGGTGACCGACGTTTGCTTCGAGTCGGGCTTCAACAACATTTCCAACTTCAACCGACGCTTCCAGCAGCTCAAGGGCATGACGCCTTCGCATTACCGGCGGTTGGTGGTGCACAGATTGACCGAACAAAACCTCAGTTAAATAGAAGCTTTTGTAGGAGCAAGGCTTGCCCGCGATGGCGTATTTGAGGTCGGCATCGCGGGCAAGCCTTGCTCCTACAGGATGTTTGGCGACCTTGGGGTAGCGAAGACCTGTACGGATTCAATACCCCTGCCTCGCTGGAACCCCCTTCCCTGCGTCTACATCGCCAAACAGCAGTGCAAAAAAGTATCGATCCCAGTGCGATGGATGATTTGTCTCGCCCGCCATTGAAGGCTGTAATCAGCACAGATTCTTCCAGCCTTCGGAAGACACAAAAACAATAACTGTCCTTCTGTTGCCCTTCGGGTGCAGAAAAGGAGTGCTCGATGCAACCTTCAGTCAAAGCTCTGCTTGCCCTCACCTGCATGACCCTCAGCAGCGTCACCCTCGGCGCCCAGACCCTGACCATCGCCACCGTCAATAACAGCGACATGATCCGCATGCAGAAACTCTCGAAGACCTTCGAGGCCGAGCATCCAGAGATCAAGCTCAATTGGGTGGTGCTGGAAGAAAACGTTCTGCGCCAGCGTCTGACCACCGACATCGCCACCCAGGGCGGGCAGTTTGACGTGCTGACCATCGGCATGTACGAAGCGGCACTTTGGGGAGCCAAAGGCTGGCTGGAGCCGATGAAGGACCTGCCGGCCAGTTATGACCTCGACGACGTGTTCCCGTCGGTGCGTGAAGGCCTTTCGGTGAAAGGCTCGTTGTACGCCCTGCCGTTCTACGCCGAAAGCTCGATCACCTATTACCGCACCGACCTGTTCAAGGACGCCGGCCTGACCATGCCCGAGCGCCCGACCTGGACCCAGATCAGCGAATTCGCCGGCAAACTCACCAACAAGGACAAGGAACAGTACGGCATCTGCTTGCGCGGAAAGGCCGGTTGGGGCGAGAACATGGCGTTGATCACCACCGTGGCCAATGCCTACGGCGCCCGCTGGCTCGATGAAAAGTGGCAACCGGAATTCAACGGCCCCGAATGGAAAAACGCGCTGAACTTCTATGTCGACACCATGAAAAAGTTCGGTCCCCCGGGCGCATCGAGCAACGGCTTCAATGAAAACCTCGCGTTGTTCAACAGCGGTAAATGCGCGATCTGGGTCGACGCCAGCGTTGCCGGTTCGTTCGTCACCGACAAGACCCAGAGCAAGGTCAGCGATCACGTCGGCTTCACCTACGCGCCCCATGAAGTCACCGACAAAGGCTCGGCCTGGTTGTATTCCTGGGCGCTGGCGATTCCGACCAGTTCCAAGGCCAAAGACGCGGCAAAAACCTTCAGCACCTGGGCCACTTCCAAGGAATACGGGGCACTGGTGGCCGAGAAAGACGGCATCGCCAACGTGCCGCCAGGCACTCGGGCCTCGACCTACAGCGAGGCCTACATGAGCGCCGCGCCATTCGCCAAGGTCACACTCGAATCGCTCAAGGCAGCAGATCCGAGCAAGCCGAGCGCCAAACCGGTGCCGTACATCGGCATTCAGTTGGTGACCATTCCCGAGTTCCAGGGCATTGGCACCCAGGTCGGCAAATCCTTCTCTGCGGCGCTGATCGGCCAGACCACAGTCGACCAGGCCCTGGCCGCCGCCCAGCAAACCACTGAACGAGAGATGAAGCGCGCCGGTTACCCCAAGTAACGCGTAAACATCCATTTTTGTGGCGAGGGAGCTTGCTCCCGCTGGGCTGTGAAGCGGCCCCTGCGATCTAACAGTCGCAACGTGCGAACCGGTTTTACGACGGCTTCGCCGCCGAGCGGGAGCAAGCTCCCTCGCCACAGAGAACTCGTCGGACAACGAGCAAGTGATCACCATGAATACTTCAACTGCCAAAGCTCACATGGAAATGCCCCAACCGGTACGCAAGAGCCGGTTGGTCAACCCCGGCTGGTTTCTCGTCAGCCCTTCGGTAGCGTTGCTGCTGTTATGGATGATCGTGCCGTTGGGAATGACCGTCTACTTCTCGACGATTCGTTATAACTTGCTCAATCCCGGCGAGAACGAGTTCATCGGGCTGGAAAACTTCACCTATTTCCTTACCGATTCGGGGTTCCTGCCCGGTGCCAGCAACACTCTGTTGCTGGTGGGCAGTGTGCTGCTGATCAGCGTGGTGTTCGGCGTGTTGATCAGTGCATTGCTGGAGGCCAGCGAGTTTTTCGGTCGCGGCATCGTGCGGGTGTTGCTGATCTCACCGTTCTTCATCATGCCCACGGTTGGCGCGCTGATCTGGAAGAACCTGATTTTCCATCCGGTGTCGGGGATCCTCGCCTACGTCTGGAAGCTGTTCGGCGCGCAACCGGTGGACTGGCTGGCGCACTACCCGCTGCTGTCGATCATTATCATCGTCTCGTGGCAATGGCTGCCGTTCGCGATCCTGATCCTGATGACCGCCATGCAGTCCCTCGATCAGGAACAAAAAGAAGCCGCGCGCCTGGACGGTGCCGGGCCACTGGCGATTTTCTGGCACCTGACCCTGCCGCACCTGGCGCGGCCGATTGCGGTGGTGGTGATGATCGAAACCATCTTTCTGCTCTCGGTGTTCGCCGAAATCTTCACCACCACCAACGGCGGCCCCGGCTACGCCTCGACCAACCTCGCCTACCTGATCTACAACCAGGCGCTGGTGCAGTTCGATGTCGGCATGGCCTCGGCCGGCGGCTTGATTGCCGTGGTGATCGCCAACATCGCGGCCATCGTGCTGGTGCGGATGATCGGCAAAAACCTGACTGACAAAGCCTGAGGCCTGCCATGACCCTTCAACAATCGCGCCGTCTGCAAAGCCTGCTGCTCGGCACCCTGGCCTGGGCCATCGCGATCCTGATTTTCTTCCCGATCTTCTGGATGGTGCTGACCAGTTTCAAAACCGAAATCGACGCGTTCGCCACGCCGCCGCAGTTCATCTTCGCACCGACCCTGGAGAACTATCTGCACATCAACGAGCGCAGCGATTACTTCAGTTTCGCCTGGAACTCGGTGGTGATTTCCTTCAGCGCCACGGCCCTGTGCCTGCTGATCGCGGTGCCGGCCGCTTACTCGATGGCGTTCTACGAAACCCAGCGCACCAAGGGCACGCTGCTGTGGATGCTCTCGACCAAAATGCTGCCGCCGGTGGGTGTGCTGATGCCGATCTACCTGCTGGCCAAGAGTTTCGGCCTGCTCGACACGCGCATCGCGCTGATCGTGATCTACACCCTGATCAACCTGCCGATCGTGGTCTGGATGATTTACACCTACTTCAAGGACATCCCCAAGGACATCCTCGAAGCCGCCCGCCTCGATGGCGCCACGCTGTGGCAGGAAATGGTCCGCGTGCTGCTGCCGATCGCCAAGGGTGGCCTGGCCTCCACGGTTTTGCTGTCGCTTATCCTGTGCTGGAACGAAGCCTTCTGGTCGCTGAACCTGACCTCATCGAAAGCGGCGCCGTTGACCGCCTTGATCGCTTCGTATTCCAGCCCCGAAGGGTTGTTCTGGGCCAAGCTGTCGGCGGTCTCGACCCTGGCCTGCGCGCCGATCCTGATCTTCGGCTGGATCAGCCAGAAGCAATTGGTGCGCGGCCTGTCGTTTGGCGCCGTGAAATAAACGGTTCGCCCCTTGTAGGAGCCAGGCTTGCCGGCGAAGGCGCCCGTCAAATTGCCTTCGCCGGCAAGCCTGGCTCCTACGAAAAGCCGTCCGGTTTAAATGAATAAAAACATGCGGAGGCCCATCACCATGGCCAACCTGAAAATCAAGAACCTGCAAAAAGGCTTTGAAGGCTTTTCCATCATCAAGGGCATTGACCTTGAAGTGAACGACAAGGAATTCGTGGTCTTCGTCGGCCCATCGGGCTGCGGTAAATCCACCCTGCTGCGGTTGATCGCCGGGCTGGAGGAAGTCAGCGGTGGCACCATCGAACTCGATGGCCGCGACATCACTGAAGTCAGTCCAGCTAAGCGAGACCTGGCGATGGTGTTCCAGACTTACGCTTTGTACCCGCACATGAGCGTGCGCAAAAACATGTCCTTCGCCCTTGACCTGGCCGGCGTGCCCAAGGCCGAAGTGGAAAAGAAAGTCGGCGAAGCGGCGCGCATCCTTGAACTGGGGCCGATGCTCGAGCGCAAACCCAAGCAACTGTCTGGCGGCCAACGCCAGCGTGTGGCGATCGGCCGGGCCATTGTGCGCAACCCGAAAATCTTCCTGTTCGACGAACCACTGTCCAACCTCGACGCGGCGCTGAGGGTGCAGATGCGTCTGGAGTTGCTGCGCCTGCACAAAGACCTGCAAGCGACGATGATTTACGTGACCCACGACCAGGTCGAAGCCATGACCATGGCCGACAAAGTCGTCGTGCTCAATGGCGGCAAGATCGAGCAAGTCGGCTCGCCACTGGATCTGTATCACCAGCCGGCCAACCTGTTCGTCGCCGGTTTTCTCGGCACGCCGAAAATGGGCTTCCTCAAAGGCCGGATCACTCAGGTCAATGGCCAGGGCTGTGAAGTGCAACTGGACGCCGGCACCCGCATCAGCCTGGCGCTGAGTGGCGCCAAGCTGAGCGTCGGCGGTGCGGTGACGCTGGGCATTCGCCCCGAGCACCTGGAATTGGCCAAACCCGGCGATTGCACACTGCAAGTCACCGCCGATGTCAGCGAACGCCTGGGCAGCGACACCTTCTGCCATGTTCGCACCGCTTCCGGCGAAGCCCTCACCATGCGTGTACGCGGCGACCTCGCCAGCCGTTATGGCGAAACCCTGAGCCTGCATCTGGATGCCGAACACTGCCATTTATTCGATGCCGACGGCGTGGCGCTGACCCGTCCTTTGCGCGTTGCTGCCTGATTTGCGAGAGTGTGTGATGAAACTGAATAAACAGAACCTCAACCGCCTCGCCCCCGAAGTGGCACTGCCCGCCTACGCCCTGAGCGACACGCGCCAAGGTATCGCCCACATCGGCGTCGGCGGTTTCCATCGCGCCCATCAGGCGTACTACACCGACGCGCTGATGAACACCGGCGAGGGCCTGGACTGGGCGATCTGCGGTGTTGGCCTGCGTGCCGAAGACCGCCGCGCCCGCGACGATCTCAAGCAACAGGATTGCCTGTTCACCCTGTTTGAGCTGGGTGATACCGATGACACCGAAGTCCGAGTGATCGGCGCCATTCGCGACATGCTGCTGGCAGAGGACGGTGCGCAAACGCTGATCGACAAACTCGCCGACCCGCAGATCCGCATCGTCTCGCTGACCATCACCGAGGGCGGTTATTGCATCGATGACAGCAACGGCGAGTTCATGGCGCACCTGCCGCAGATCCAGCACGACCTCGCCAACCCGTATTCACCGAAAACCGTGTTCGGTTTTCTTTGCGCAGCACTGGCCAAGCGCCGGGCCGCAGGGATACCCGCGTTTACCTTGATGTCCTGCGATAACCTGCCGCACAACGGCGCGGTCACTCGCAAAGCACTGCTGGCATTCGCCGCGCTTCGGGACGCCGAGTTGCGCAACTGGATCGAGCGCAACGTGACGTTCCCCAACGCCATGGTCGACCGCATCACGCCGATGACCAGCACTGAGCATCGCCTGCTGCTGGCGGACAAACATGGCGTCGATGACGCCTGGCCGGTGGTCTGCGAACCCTTTGTGCAATGGGTGCTGGAAGACAAGTTCGTCAATGGCCGGCCGGCCTGGGAAAAGGTCGGCGTGCAGTTCACCGACGATGTCACGCCCTATGAAGAGATGAAGATCAAACTGCTCAATGGCAGTCATCTGGCCCTGACCTATCTAGGGTTCTTGAAGGGCTATCGCTTCGTTCACGAAACCATGAACGACCCGCTGTTCGTGCGCTACATGCGTGCCTACATGGACCTCGACGTCACGCCGCAACTGGCGCCAGTGCCAGGCATTGACCTGACCAATTACAAGAACACGCTGGTCGAACGCTTCTCCAATCAGGCCATTGCCGATCAACTGGAACGTGTGTGCTCGGACGGGTCGTCGAAGTTTCCCAAGTTCACCATTCCGACCATCAACCGCTTGATCGCCGATGGCCGCGAGACCAAGCGTGCGGCGCTGGTGGTGGCCGCATGGGCCTTGTACTTGAAAGGCGTGGATGAAAATGGCGATACCTACTCGATACCGGACCCACGGGCGGCGTTCTGTCAGGCGTTGGTGGCCGACGACGTATTGATCACCCAGCGCTTGCTGGAGGTTGAGGAGATTTTCGGCACCGCGATCCCTCGCTCGGCAGAGTTTGTCGCGGCGTTTGAGTGGTGTTGCAACAGTTTGCGCGAGGTGGGTGTGACGCGCACGCTTGCGCGGGTTCTGGCGTAAGCATGCGGTGAATCTGCTGCCGTCATCGCGGGCAAGTCGAATCGTCGCACCGCCGCTCCCACAGTGATTTCTGATCGTTCCCACGCTCTGCGTGGGAATGCAGCCCGGGACGCTCTGCGTCCCCATCCAGAAGCAGACGCGGAGCGTCCATTGAGGCGTTCCCACGCAGAGCATGGGAACGATCTTCATACACCAAGGACCCACCATGGCAGACCAACAATTATTCCTCGGCATCGACTGCGGCACCCAAGGCACCAAAGCCATTATCCTCGATGCGGTCAGTGGTGCCGTGATTGGCCAGGGCGCCGCTACCCACACCATGATCAGCGGCGCCAACGGCCGTCGCGAGCAGGACCCCGCTCAGTGGCTGGATGCTTTCGCCAGTGCCACTCGCCACGCATTGCTGGCGGCCGGTGTCGATGGCCAATCGATCCTCGGCATCGGTGTGTCCGGCCAACAACACGGCCTCGTCCTGCTCGATGATCAGGGCCAGGTCCTGCGCCCCGCCAAACTCTGGTGCGACACCGAAACCAGCGCCGAGAACGATCGCCTTCTCGAACGCCTGGGCGGTGAAAAAGGTTCGCTGGAGCGCCTTGGCGTGGTCATCGCACCGGGTTACACAGTCTCTAAGCTGCTATGGACCAAAGAACAGCATCCGGCGGTATTTGCCCGAATCGCCCGCATTCTGTTGCCCCATGATTACCTGAATTTCTGGCTCACCGGCCGCAGTTGCAGCGAGTACGGCGATGCTTCCGGCACGGGCTATTTCAACGTGCGCACTCGCCAGTGGGATTTACAATTGCTGCGCGACATCGATCCGAGCGGGCGCCTGCAAGCGGCATTGCCGGAGCTGATCGACGCGCACGCAGCGGTCGGTATGATCCTGCCGGCGATCGCTGGACGATTGGGTATCAATCCGCAAGCCCTTGTTTCCAGCGGCGGTGGCGACAACATGATGGGCGCCATCGGCACCGGCAATATTCGGCCAGGCGCCATCACCATGAGTCTCGGCTCATCCGGCACGGTGTACGCCTATGCCGATCAACCGATCGTCAGCCCGGACGCTGGAGTCGCCACATTCTGTTCTTCGAGCGGTGGCTGGTTGCCCTTGATTTGCACCATGAACCTGACCAATGCCACCGGGGTGTTCCGTGAGTTATTCGAGCTGGATATCGATCGCTTCAATGCACTCGCGGCCCAGGCACCGATCGGTGCCGAAGGCGTTTGTGTGCTGCCGTTTTTCAATGGTGAACGCGTACCCGCCCTGCCCCACGCTACCGGCAGCGTGCGCGGCTTGACCATGACCAACCTGACCCAGGCCAATCTGTGCCGTGCAGTGGTTGAAGGCACGACCTTCGGATTGCGTTTCGGTGTGGACCTGCTGCGCCAAAATGGCTTACAAAGCCGCAGCATTTGCCTGATCGGCGGCGGCTCGAAAAGTACGGTATGGCGCCAGGTAGTCGCGGACATCATGAACACTGCGGTGGTCTGCACTGAACAAAGCGAAGCCGCGGCCCTTGGGGCGGCGATTCAGGCGGCCTGGTGCAAGTCCCGGGAAAGCGGCCGAGAAGAGAGCCTGGCGGATCTGTGCGAGCGCTGCGTGACGCTCGACCCGGCGAGTGAAACCTTGCCCATTGCACAAAACGTCGTGGCTTCGCAGCAAGCCTACGAACGCTATCAACAGCATGTCGCAACCCTTTGAAGAGTGAACAATTATGTATCTGGTGTGTGGCGAAGCGCTGTTTGATTTTTTCAGTGAAAACGATGCCAGTGGCCTGGCTTCAAAAGTGAATTTCAAGGCGATTGCCGGCGGTTCGCCGTTCAATGTTGCGGTGGGTTTGCGCCGATTGGGTGTGAACGTGGCGCTGTTTGCCGGGTTGTCCACCGATTACCTTGGCCGACGACTGTTGCAAGTGCTGCAGGACGAAGGGGTACAAACCGGCTATCTACGGGATTTCGCCGCACCAACCACGCTGGCGATGGTTGCGGTGGGTGCTGATGGTTCGCCACATTACAGCTTCCGTGGCGAAGGTTGTGCCGATCGGCAATTGAAAGTTGAGCATCTGCCGGAACTTGGGCCTGACGTACGCGGCTTGCACATCGGCTCGTTTTCGCTGGTGGTGCAACCGATTGCCGACACGCTGCTGGCGTTGGTGCGACGGGAAAGCGGTAAACGCCTGATCAGCCTCGATCCGAACGTGCGCCTCAACCCCGAGCCAGATATCGAGTTGTGGCGTTCGCGCGTGGCCACGCTGGTCGAACATGCCGACCTGATCAAGGTCAGCGATGAGGATTTGCGCCTGTTGTATCCCGAACAGGACCCTGCGCGGGTCATCGAGGGCTGGTTGCAGCACCGTTGCCAGTTGGTGTTCCTGACGCGCGGTGGCGAAGGCGCGACGGTGTTCAGCCGGGTCCATGGTTCGTGGTCGGTGCCGGCCTGCGCGGTCAAAATCGCAGATACCGTGGGCGCTGGCGATACTTTTCAGGCGGCGTTGATTGCCTGGTTGACTGAGCAACAACTGGATTCAATCGAGGGATTGCGTGAGCTCAGCCGCGAGCAGATCGAAGCGATGATGCGGTTTGCGGTTCAGGCAGCGGCACTGACTTGCGGCAAAACCGGGCCGGACCTGCCCTATCGAAAACAACTGGCATAACGCACCTGATGGTGTGGTCGTCCGCCGAACGGTAGTGGCAAAGCGACAGGTGGCGTTCAGGAGAATTAACCAATGCTTAATCGTGCAGTCCAACACTTACTGGACCGCACGCCCTCAGAGTTCTCTGACGCCCAGTGCGGCAGGTTCGACGATCCGTCGAGCTGACTTCCGTCTGCACTGGAGATTGCCCCATGAACTCGCGCGTTTTGCTCGTTTCTTCAGCTCTTGTCTGTGCCAGCTTTTCAGGTTTTACCGTAGCGGACACCACCGTCGCCGACGCGATACCCTCGTATCATTACGGAATGCCCCTGCACATTGGCAAAGTGATTGCCCTGACCGAACCCACGACGATGGATTGTGAAGTGATCACGGCAACGATGACGTATATCGATAAGCAGTCGGGCAAACCCGCGGAACTCGCCTACCGAAAACTGTCGGACGCTTGCAGTTATCAAAACTGACTGATCGCACAAGTTGCATTTATGCGTTCGATCTGGCGCTGGGCCTGGTATTTTGATCCAGGCCCGCAGCGCACGGCAGATTCAAACGTTGGGCTACAGCGCTTTGCCCAGTACCTCACGGTGCTCGTTTTCCCCGTGATGGTGGTAAAGGTCTGAGCGCAGCCCCGCAATCAACTCATGGATTTCCCTGCAGCTGTTCAGATGCTGGGCATCGATATCCGTTCTCAATAGATCGAGGGTATCAGTGCCATCCTCCGCGAAGACCTTGACGGTCATCTTGAGGTCCGGAGAGAGCGAACATTGGCAGCGTTTCGGCAGGAAACTGCTTTCAATGATGTTGCGAAGTTCCAAGGCAGAAAGAAACATGGCGACCCTCTCCTTTGTGAGACTGCCAACGGTTATCGATGGCTGACTCGTGTGCGATCCCGGTCAGCTTAAGAACATCTACAGCATAAAACATGCCTTGAATTCAGCTATGCAGCTCATCGGTAAATCAGAGGTTTAGGTTAACAACCTGTAACAACCGTCATGCAAATTGCACTATCGGCCTCAGATAGCCCTGCAAATTGCACACAGCGTGAGTTTGCATCGGGTGCCCGTGGAAGGGAGAATGCGCGCAGGCGATCGTTCGCTTCTGTTTACCTGCAAGGAGGCACCATGAGTCCTTTATTTTTTCGCACATCCATCGGCGTTATCGCGGCTGCACTGTCGGGCGTCATCCACGGGGCAACGCTGGAAAAAACCGCGCCATTTCCAAAAGCCGAGGACGGCTTCAGCCGCCAGGTCATTCACTTGGCACCGCAAACCCGGGAAGACGATTTCCAGGTCGAAATACTCGCTGGCAAGACCCTTACCGTCGACTGCAACCGCCAACGCCTGGGCGGCATGCTTGAGGAAAAAAACCTCGAAGGCTGGGGTTATCCGTTTTACCGACTGGAAAAAGTCATCGGCCCGATGAGCACCCTGATGGCCTGCCCGGACGGCAAGCGCAAACAGGATTTCGTGCCCGTGGTGGGTGACGGTTTCATGCTGCGCTACAACAGCAAACTGCCGATCGTGCTCTATGTACCTGAGGATGTAGAGGTACGTTACAGGATCTGGTCGGCGTCGACTAAAGTCGAAAAAGCCGTTGCCGAATAATCCTTGCACATCATGCCAACGCGTCGCCAAACGCGGCGCGCTCGACCGCATGGATGCGGCTCAACAGCTCTGATCCGGACATTTTGGCGATTTGGAAGCGGCTATCGCGAGCAGGCTCGCGCCCACAGGCCTGGTGAACATCACCCGATTCATTTCGCCAAGCGCTTGAGCCCCAGCACCATCACCCCTGCCCCCAGCAGCATCGCGCTCAAGAACAACGGATAAGAAATCCACCACGGCGTGCCTGCCGTCATCATGCTGAATTCGGACATTCCGCCGATGCTTGCGATCAGGTTCAGCGGCAAAAACACCACATTGATCAACGTCAGTTTGCGCAACAGGTTGTTCATGCTGTTGTTCATCAGATTGCCCCGCGCGTCGATCAGCCCGGAGAACACCGTCGAGTAGATTTCCGCCTGCTTGTAGCACTGGTTGTTTTCTATGATCAGGTCGTCGATCAGGCTGATGGCATGGGCATTGAAGTGTTGCTTTTCTGCGTGGTTGCGCAGTCGGGTGAGGACCGCGCCGTTGCTGTGGATGGCATTGATGTAATAGATCAGGCTTTCGCTGAGGTTGAACATCTGGATCAGGTGCTGATTCTGCATCGACGCATTGAATTTCTGCTGCAGCTCCCGGGCAACCAATTTGATCACCTTGAGGTGACCCAAGTAGTGATGGATGTTGTTGAAGAGCAGATCGAGCAACACATCCATCGGCGTGTTCAGCGCCTGACGCTTGCCCAACCCGCTCAGCGGCGCGTCATCGGTGGCGATCACCAGCAAGCGGTCCGGGCAAAACAGCAAGCCACAGGATGACACTTCAAACGCCAGGCTCTGCGAGCCGGAGTAGTTTTCCGGGCGTTTCCAGATCAGGAACAGGTTGTCGGGGTGAAACTCGATGCGCGACACCTCGTCAGGGTCGAGTGCCGACGCCAAGGCGTGTTCATCGAGTTTGAAATGGCTGTGCAACAGGTCGCGCTCGGCCACATCGGGATTGCTGAACAGCACGACCGGGGCATCCAGCCGATCGACGGCGTGCAGAGCGCCGTGGGTCAATTCAAAGCCCTTGATCATCGGCTGATCACCAGGCCTGGCCGCGACGTTTCAGTTCCAGGCGTCGCACGAACTCTTCCAGCACCAGTGAATACAGGTCGTCTTGCAAATACGCGTCTTCGATGCCTGCGTCCATGTTCGGGTTGTCGTTGACCTCGATCACCACCACTTTGTCCCCCGACTGCTTGAGATCAACGCCGTACAGACCATCGCCGATCAGGTTGGCGGTCTTTACCGCCAGTTCCACCACCGCTCGCGGCGCTTCGTGGACGGCCAGGGTTCGGCACTCACCGTTGATATCCTGGCCTTTGGCCTTGTGGTTGTAGATTTGCCAATGGCCCTTGGACATGAAGTACTGGCAGGCAAAGATCGGCTTGCGGTTCAGCACGCCGATGCGCCAGTCGTACTCGGTGTAGAAAAACTCCTGCGCCAGCAATAACACCGAATGCTCGAACAATTCAGCGGTAGCTTCGAGCAAGGCTTGCTGGCTTTCGACCTTGATGACACCCCGGGAAAAACACCCGTCGGGGATCTTCAGCACCAACGGAAACCCCAGGCGTTCGCCCACCCGTTCGAAATCTTCCGGTCGTTCCTTGTAGAGGATTTCAGTAGCGGGCATGCCCAGTTGGTGACTCTTGAGCAAGTCGGTCAGGTACACCTTGTTGGTGCAACGCAGAATCGACGCCGGGTCGTCCATCACTACCAGCCCTTCACTTTCGGCCTTCTTGGCGAATCGATACGTGTGGTTGTCGACGCTGGTGGTCTCGCGGATCAGCAAGCCGTCGTATTCGGCAATTCGCGAATAGTCCTTGCGCTCGATCAGATCAACGTCGATCCCCAGCGTCCGGCCGACCCTGACAAAATTATCCAGCGCCTTGGCATTGGAGGGCGGCAAGGCTTCCTGGGGGTCATGCAGAATGGCCAGGTCGTATCGGGCCAATCGCCGGGATCGCGGCTGGCGCCAGATTTTTCGACTGAAACTATCCAGGGATTGTGCAAACTGATCTTCCTGATCTTCGCGCAACTTATGCAGTGCACCCGACTTAACGCCTTCGATGTGCCAGCCGTTAGTTCGACGAAATTCAACTAACAAAATCGGGCAGGCAAACACTTCAAATAATTGCCGCGCCAAATCCTGCAACGGCTCGATATTGGTCTTGCCGAAGTAAAGTGTCAGGGTAAAACCTTCGGTATCGCTGTAAGCATGATGACTGAGCGCTTTTTCCAGGGTTTTATCCAAGTCATCCAACGCTAGACCGTACAAGGATTTACGGGTGAGTTCACTGATGGTTCGCACAGAGGGAATGACCTTGTGCCCACGGGCCTCTGCCAGCAGCGAGCAGTAGTACCCGTGCCCCAGATACTTGTAGCTGCGGCACAGGTTGATGACCTGAACCCGCTTGCCCTGGTCGTTGTCGCGGGTTTGTTCCAGGTATTCCTGGGCCGTGACAATGTCCTCGCTGGGAAAGTAGGAAGCCCAGTCCTCCCTGCGTTCGACGATGATAATCAACTGGCTGGAAGTTCTACCCGACTCATTTGAAGAACCTTTTAAATAAGTTTCAGAAGTGATTGCCGCCGGCAAAGTTTGCTCGGATACTTCGCGCCAATGACCTTGTACCGCTGACATAGTGATCGATCCGTTGGTGAACAAGACCTTTCCTATTAAGCACGATGTTTTTCGAAAGTCCCGTTTCGTTACGCAACTTTTACGGCGGTCGTATGAATACTTTTTTTCGTTTGGCGGTATTGCAAGACGTGCCTCAGTTATTGCAACTGGAAGAGCAGTGCTTCACCACCGATCGGCTCAACAGTCGCAGCTTTCAATGGATGATTACTCGTGCCCACGGGCAACTGTTGGTAGCACAGCACGGTGAGCATTTGCTGGGTTACGCCGTGGTGCTATTTCATCGAGGTACGTCGCTGGCACGACTGTATTCGATCGCCATCGCCGCCCAGGCGCGAGGCAACGGATTGGGTAAAAAATTGCTCGATCGCGTCGAGGCCTGCGCTCTGGAGCACGACTGTGCTTATTTGCGGCTGGAGGTGCGTATCGACAATCCTGCGGCGATTGCCTTGTATGAACGCAACGGCTACCGGCGCTTTGCCGTGATTCATGACTATTACCAGGACCATGCCGATGCGCTGCGCCTGCAAAAACGCATCCTTGAGCATCGCGAGTCGCGTAACGTTCAAGTGCCTTATTACGCACAAACCACCGAATTCACCTGCGGTCCGGCTTGCCTGATCATGGCCATGGCCGCACTGCAGCGTGACCAATATCCGCAACGCCGCGAAGAACTGCAGATCTGGCGCGAGGCGACTACCGTTTTCATGACCTCCGGCCACGGTGGCTGCAGCCCTCAAGGCTTGGCGTTGGCGGCCTGGCGCCGCGGGTTTCGGGTGCGTCTGCAACTGAGCATGAGCGGGCCGTTGTTTCTCGACGGCGTGCGCAACGAGCATAAAAAAGACGTAATGCGTCTGGTGCACGAAGCGTTCACTGAACAGTTGCTTGCCAGCGACGTCGAGTGCGAAATCGGCGGACAGCTGGACCTCCCACGGCTGCTGGAGCAAGGCGGTCAGCCTTTGGTACTGATCAGCAGCTATCGCCTGACTCGCTCCAAATCACCGCACTGGGTGATCGTTACCGATTGCGACGACGAATTCGTCTATCTGCACGATCCCGATGTGGACCACAGCCAGCATCGACAAACCATGGACTGCCAGCATGTGCCGGTCAGCCATAGGGAATTCGAGAAGATGTGCAGCTTTGGTCGGGACAAGTTAAGGGCGGCGGTGATCCTGCATAACCGTTGAAAAGATCGCAGCCTGCGGCGGCGCTTCCAGGTCGCGCATGCTCATACAGGCGCTGCAGCAGGCTGCGATCCTTTTTGCGTTACTTCAATCCGACTTTATACAACGCGCCGTCCTCTTCATCGGTCAACACATACAAGTAACCATCCGGCCCCTGCCGCACATCGCGGATGCGCTTGTTCAGTTCCCCCAGCAGGCGCTCTTCGTGAACCACCTTGTCGCCGTCGAACTGCAAACGGATCAGTTCCTGCGTGACGAGCGCACCAATGAAAACGTTGTGTTGCCAGGCCTTGAAACGATCGCCGTCGTAGAACGCCATGCCGCTCAACCCGGGAGATTTTTCCCAGAAATGCCGTGGCCCGACGGTGCCTTCGGCGGTTTTGCCCTGGGCTTCAGGAATGGGCAGCCCGGAATAGTTGATGCCGTGAGTCGCCAATGGCCAACCGTAATTCTTGCCGCGCTCAATCACGTTGATCTCGTCCCCGCCCCGAGGCCCGTGTTCGTTTTCCCACAGTGTGCCGGTCCATGGGTTGAGCGCCGCACCTTGCGGATTGCGCACCCCGTAGGACCAGATCTCGGGACGCACACCGGACTGACCGACAAACGGGTTGTCGTCCGGTACCTTGCCGTCGGGATATATGCGAACGACCTTGCCTTGGAGTTTGTCGAGGTCTTGTGCGGTCGGCCGGTCGTTGTTTTCCCCGAGGGTAATGAACAGATAACCATCACGGTCAAATACCAGCCGTGAGCCAAAATGGTTGCCGACGGATAGCTTGGGTTCCTGACGGAAAATCACCGTGAAATCCCTGAGGCTCGTCAGGTCTTCGGACAGTCTGCCGCGACCGACGGCCGTACCGGCCTTGTTACCCTGACCACCACCCTCGGCGTAGGACAGGTAGATCAAGCGGTCCTGCTTGAAGTCGGGTGACAGCACTACATCCAGCAAGCCGCCCTGCCCCTTGGCCCAGACCTTGGGCACGCCGCTGATCGGCGCCGAGACCTTGCCTTCCGTGCTCACCAGGCGCAGGTTGCCGGGTCTTTCTGTCACCAGCATGCCCTGGCGATCCGGCAGAAACGCCACGGACCAGGGGTGCTCCAGCCCATCGGCGATGGGGGTGACTTCAAGCGTGCCCAGTTCACTTTTCATCGCCTGCGCGGACGCGGCAAGCACAGGCGGCGTAACGGTCAACATTGCACTGGCACAGAGAGCGGTCAGAAGAGATTTACACAACATGCACGATTCCTTTTGTCATGAGAATGGCGGGGAGAAATGCAGATTTTGCCGTTCAACGAATGGGAGTACCCCGCGCTGGCGGGTTGGGTATGAATCTGGGAGAGCTGGCGGGAGCCGCTGGCGTCTGCGGGTAGCGATTGCCGATGCCACCGTTGTCGAGGGTTGGCGGACGTGGCACAGGGACCGTGTTCGGTCCTCGGATCGCCGGGGCACTGGGTTGCGTGCCTTGCATGCTGTTGGGATTGGCCCGGCGAATCGGGCTGTTGTAGGGGTTGTTGTTACCGCTGTTCGGCAGGCTCTGCGCCAAAAGCAACGGCGCGTGAGTCGAAGGGACTTGCGCCTGGGCCAATGGGCCGAGAATGCTGCTCGAGGCCAACAGGATGAAGCCGAGGATGCATCTGTTCATGGGTTGCCTCTGGGCACGCGCGTGTAAGGTCTTCGATAGCACGCTACGCCCCGGGTTCGGATTTGTTAATCAAAACCTCAACGGCAAGGTGTAACACGAAGTTGATCTTGCGCGAGAGACGGGCTGCAGGCCGCTGAAACTTTTGCTCGAGGCCTACGGTCACCTGATCATCACTCGCGAGAACACGACCATGGCACGGGCAATCTGGAAAGGCGCGATCAGTTTCGGACTGGTGCATATCCCCGTGGCGCTGGTCTCGGCGACCTCTTCCCAAGGGGTGGACTTCGACTGGCTCGACAGCCGCAGCATGGAGCCGGTGGGCTACAAGCGTGTGAACAAGGTCACCGGCAAGGAGGTGACCAAGGAACACATCGTCAAAGGTGTAGCCTACGAAAAGGGTCGTTATGTGGTGCTCAGCGAAGAGGAAATTCGCTCAGCGCACCCCGTATCCACGCAGACCATCGACATTTTCGCCTTTGTCGACGGCGAACAGATTCCGCTGCAAAACATCGATACGCCCTATTACCTGGCACCGGATAAACGTGGCGGCAAAGTCTACGCGTTGTTGCGCGAGACGTTGACCAAAACCAAGAAAGTCGCGTTGGCACGCGTGGTGTTGCATACCCGCCAGTACCTCGCGGCATTGATGCCACTGGAATCGGCGCTGGTACTGGTCAAACTGCGTTGGCCGGCGGAAGTCCGCAGCCTTGACGAGCTGGCGTTAGGGCCGGACGTCACCAAAGCAGAACTGGCCAAAGGTGAACTCGACATGGCCAAACGCTTGGTGGAGGACATGAGCGCAGAATGGACGCCCGAAGATTACCGGGATGAATTCGAAGACAAGATCATGGCCCTGGTCGACAAGAAGGCCCATGAAGGCAAGATCGAAGACGTTGAAACGGCGACTGGCGAAGAAGAGCGCAAGACCGCGGATGTCATCGATTTGACCGAACTGCTCAAGCGCAGTCTTGGGGGCAGGAGCGCCGACAAGGCGCCTGCCAAGAGCAAATCAGCGAGCAAACCGGCTGCGCGGAAGAAAGTCAGCAAGTGATGCGGTGAATGTTCCGGCGTCATCGCAGGCAGGCCCGCGATGACGTCAGCAGCAGCACTGACAAGAGATTCAGACCAGGACAAAAATCGCCAGCAGACCACCGAAGAAGGCCCATTTCTGCAAGTAATAGAGCTTGCGATTACGCTTCTTCAATTCCTTGCCGCGCAGACGAATCTTGTAAATCTTGCCGAACAGGCGATTGATGCCACCCGTCTTGTCGCCCGCCTCGTTGGGCGCGCCAGCAGCCGACATCACCGTGCGGCTGAACCAGCCATTGAACGCGGCTGCCCAGCGATACTTCATCGGGCGCTCGATATCGCAGAACAGAATGATGCGGTTCTGTTGGGTGGTGTTTTCCGCGTAATGAATGAACGTCTCATCAAACATCACGGCTTCGCCATCACGCCAGTGATAGTTCTCGCCATCGACGTTGATATAGCAACCGGCATCATTAGGCGTTTCCAGTCCCAGGTGATAACGATAGGAACCAGCATACGGATCACGGTGACGAACCAGTTTGGAGCCCGGCGGCAACTCGGCGAACATCGCGGCCTTGATCGAGCCGATGCTCTGAACCAACTCAGTGGTGCGCGGGCACAGTTTCATCGCCGACGGGTGATTGTCGCCGTACCACTTGAGATAGAAGCGCTTCCAGCCCGTCTTGAAAAACGAGTTGAAGCCAACATCATCGTATTGGTTGGAACGCTTGATCTCGCCGGCACGCAGCAGGTTCTGGCCTTCGGCGCGGATTTCCTGCCAATGGGTTTGCAGGGGCGTCAGGTCGGGAAAGTCCGCCGGATCCAGGTAGGGCTTGTTGGGGACTTTCGAGAACAGATAAAGAAAGCAATTGATCGGCGCCAGAAACGTCGAGTGATCGCTCAACTGGCGCCCCAACTTGTGGCGCACGCGACCGCGCAGATGGACGTACGCGATGGATACAACGTAGACAGCGGCAATGATCAGTTTCACGGAAATCGTCACACATCAGAAGTGAACAAACTGCGCCCCTTGCCAGCCAGCGGCGTGTGGAGGCTTGTGCAGCGTCTTTTGGCCCGTTTTCGAGCCAGGCCGTATGTCGGCCTCGGTGAGAGATGGCATTTTAGCCACACTTTGTAACCAATAGTTAACCTATAACATTGAAAATGCGCACTGCTACCGCCAAAACGACGGTGTGGCCTCCATTGCCCTATCGTTTAAAGAGCCAGACCAGTACAATCGCCGCCAAACTTTACGCGCCACCTCGTTGATGACGGAAAAAACCCGTTTCAGCGCACCTTGACTCGGGTCAAGCGCGGTCCAGCCGCCACCCTGGCTACTCTGAATGCTTCGCAGGAAAAACCTTTGATCTCTACAGCTAACATCACGATGCAGTTCGGCGCCAAGCCGCTATTCGAAAACGTTTCGGTCAAATTCAACGGTGGCAACCGTTACGGCTTGATCGGCGCCAACGGCTGCGGCAAGTCGACTTTCATGAAGATTCTTGGCGGTGACCTCGAACCTTCGGGTGGTCAGGTCATGCTCGAGCCGAACGTGCGCCTGGGTAAATTGCGCCAGGACCAGTTCGCCTACGAAGAATTCACCGTGATCGACACCGTGATCATGGGTCACGAAGAGTTGTGGAAGGTCAAGGCCGAGCGCGACCGCATCTACTCGCTGCCGGAAATGAGCGAAGAAGACGGCATGGCCGTGGCCGAACTGGAAACCGAGTTTGCCGAAATGGACGGTTATACCGCCGAGTCCCGTGCCGGTGAGCTGCTGCTGGGCCTGGGCATTCCGCTGGAACAGCATTTCGGCCCGATGTCCGAAGTCGCTCCAGGCTGGAAGTTGCGCGTATTGCTGGCCCAGGCGCTGTTTTCCGATCCGGAAGTGCTGTTGCTCGACGAACCGACCAACCACCTGGACATCAACACCATTCGCTGGCTGGAATCGATTCTCACCGTGCGTAACAGCACCATGATCATCATTTCCCACGACCGTCACTTCCTCAACAGCGTGTGCACCCACATGGCTGACCTGGACTACGGCGAACTGCGCCTGTTCCCGGGCAACTATGACGAGTACATGACCGCGGCGACCCAGTCCCGCGAGCAACTGCTGTCGGACAACGCGAAGAAGAAAGCCCAGATCGCCGAACTGCAAACGTTCGTCAGCCGCTTCTCGGCCAACGCCTCGAAAGCCAAGCAGGCCACTTCCCGTGCCAAGCAGATCGACAAGATCCAGCTGGCCGAGGTCAAGCCATCGAGCCGCGTGAGCCCGTTCATTCGCTTTGAACAGACCAAGAAACTGCACCGCCAGGCTGTCACCATCGAGCAGATGTCCAAAGGCTTCGACGGCAAGACGCTGTTCAAGAACTTCAGCTTCACCGTTGAAGCTGGCGAGCGCGTAGCGATCATCGGCCCGAACGGTATCGGCAAAACCACCCTGCTGCGCACCTTGATGGGCGAGCTGACCCCGGACGCCGGTTCCGTGAAGTGGACCGAAAGCGCGGAGCTGGGCTATTACGCCCAGGACCACGCCCACGACTTCGAAGACGACGTCAGCCTGTTCGACTGGATGGGTCAGTGGACACAGGGCGAGCAGATCATTCGCGGCACGTTGGGCCGGATGCTGTTCTCCAACGACGAGATCCTCAAGTCGGTCAAGGTCATCTCCGGTGGTGAACAAGGCCGCATGCTGTTCGGCAAGCTGATCCTGCAAAAGCCGAACGTACTGGTGATGGACGAACCGACCAACCACCTGGACATGGAATCCATCGAAGCGCTGAACCTGGCGCTGGAGAACTATCCAGGCACGTTGATCTTCGTCAGCCACGACCGTGAATTCGTATCCTCCCTGGCCACTCGCATCATCGAGCTGAGCCCGAATGGCGTGACCGACTTCAGCGGTACCTATGACGATTACCTGCGTAGCCAGGGCGTAGTGTTCTAAGCCTCCGCTTGAATCGAAAAGCCCTGTCTTTGTGACGGAATGCTCTTCACTTAAGGACGAACACTGTATCTGTGGCGAAGGAGCTTGCTCCCGCTGGGGCGCGAAGCGACCCTAAAAATGGGACTGCTGCGCAGTCCAGCGGGAGCAAGCTCCCTCGCCACAGGTTACTTGTTGTTCGCTCTATCTCTTAAGTGAACAGCATTACGTCCTTGTGACGGGGCTTTTTGCATTCCAGGGCTGGAATTATTCAGGTGCCGAATCCATCGCGCGCAGGCTCGCTCCTACAAGGGCTTTGCGCTGAGCACCAAACCGCGGCCAGCCTCAAAACCCGTAGGAGCAAGGCTTGCCCGCGATGAGGGCATCACAATCGACGAAGAGTTTAAGCATTCAATCGTTAGCCAGCTTTCTTTTATCCCGCGCCCAAGCCATCATGCAGCTCTCCCTCCGCCGCCCGCGAACGAGCCCTCATGTCTGCGCAGCAACAGCCACCGCAAAGCTCCATGGCGATCACCCTGCAGATCGTCTCCATCGTTTTCTACACCTTTATTGCCTTCCTCTGCATCGGCTTGCCCATTGCGGTGTTGCCGGGGTATGTCCATGAACAACTGGGGTTCAGTGCTGTAATCGCGGGGCTGACCATTGGTTCGCAGTACCTTGCGACCCTGCTCAGTCGGCCCATGGCCGGACGCATGTCCGATAACGTCGGGACCAAACGGGCGATCATTTACGGGTTGTCAGGGATTGTGTTGAGCGGTGTGCTGACGCTGCTGTCGACCTTGCTGCAAGGGTTTCCGTTGTTAAGTTTGTCGATCCTGATCGCCGGCCGCTTGTTGCTGGGGATCGCCCAAGGCTTGATCGGCGTCGGCACCATCAGTTGGTGCATGGGCCAGGTTGGCGCGGAGCACACGGCACGTTCGATTTCCTGGAATGGAATAGCTTCCTACGGTGCGATCGCCATCGGAGCGCCGTTGGGGGTGGTGATGGTCGCTCAGTTGGGGTTCGCCAGCCTGGGCATTGCCCTGTCGGTACTGGCCTTGGCGGCGCTACTGTTGATTCGCAACAAACCGTCGGTGCCAGTGGTGCGTGGTGAGCGCTTGCCGTTCTGGGCGGTGTTCGGGCGCATTGCACCGTTCGGTGCGAGCTTGAGCCTGGCGTCCATTGGCTACGGCACCCTGACCACCTTCATTACCTTGTACTACTTGAACCGCGGCTGGAGCGGTGCGGCGTACTGCCTGACGGTGTTCGGCGTGTGCTTTATCCTTGCGCGATTGTTGTTCATTTCCAGCATCAGCCGGTTTGGCGGATTCAGCTCGGCCATTGCCTGCATGACCATCGAGACAGTCGGCCTGGTGCTGCTGTGGCTCGCACCCTCAACCGGGTATGCCTTGATAGGTGCCGGGTTGACCGGGTTTGGCCTGTCGCTGGTTTACCCCGCGCTCGGTGTCGAGGCGATCAAACAAGTGCCCAACTCCAGCCGTGGCGCGGGACTGAGTGCTTACGCAGTATTTTTCGATCTGGCATTGGCGATTGCCGGCCCGCTGATGGGGGCCATTGCGCTGAACATGGGGTACTCGTGGATTTTCTTCAGTGCGGCGCTGTTGTCGATCAGCGGTCTTGGATTGACGCTGCTGCTCAAGCAGCGTTCGATGGCCCAATAAACTGTGGGAGCGTTGAGCTACTGATCGGCGGTTTGCATCCCGGCCCGGGTTGCCTTGCCCAAGGTACGCGAGAAAAAACGTCCAGCCTCGGCAATCAGATTGCGATGAATGTCTTCGCGGTCGACGCCATCAGCATCGGTGCAAAGTGCCGGCATGATCGCGATCTGTTCGTCATTGCAAGGTGCCATGAACACGAAGTGCCCTGCCCCGGACAATAATCTGAAGTCCGGTGCGATGGGCAGTTTGCGCGCCAGCGCTGCGGCGTTCTTGTCAAAGGCCACCAATTTGTCGCCGTCACCGCTGTAGAGCAGCACCGGCACATGCACATCGGCCAACGTGTGTCGGCCGAACTTCAGGCTCAGCGGCGCCATCAGCAGTAACGCATGGACCCGCGGGTCAGCCACCGGTTGCAAATCATCACGGTCGACAATCAACTCACCCTGGGTATTGCAGGCGTCACGGTCATCCGGACGTTCCTGGCAGTAACGGCGCAGGCGATCGAGATCGGGCGTCGCGCCGGACAGAATCAACGCGGTCTCCCCGCCGGCTGAATAACCGATAACGCCCACCTGCTCGGCATTGACGAACGGCGCGAGCATACGATCGCCCAACGTCGCGGTGATGGCTTCGGAGATCTGGATCGGCCGCCCGTACAGGTTGCTCAAGGTGCCGAGTCGGCTGTGGTCCCTGGAATTGTCCCCGGGGTGAATCACCGCCACCACCACAAACCCTTTGCGAGCCAGCGACGTGGCCAGATCGTGCAGCGCCAACGGAGTGCCGGTATTGCCGTGGGAGAGCATCAGCATCGGGAAGCGGCCCATGGCGACCCTGGTGTCTTCGCCGGCTTCGACCGTGTAGCCCTCAAGCTTGCTGGAATGTTCTTTTTCGCTGGAGGGATAGAACGCGATGGCGCGCATCGGCTGCAGATCGAGCGGGTCGAGAAAACTCATCTCGTGATAACCGACGCTCCAGTGAGGATGTGGCGCGGGGGCAGCGTGCACCGAATTCAGGCTGCTCAACAGGCATAACACTAAGGTTGCACAAAGACGCATCATGGGATGCCCACCTTGTTACCGGACCATGGAGGTAAACCCTCGACTGCATATCTTGGGCCACAACCTGTAACGACCAGAAACAAAAAACTCCGCACCTGGTACTTGCGTATCCAGAATACAGAGTTTTTTGGGGCTTTACCTGAACGGTTTGCTGCTTTACGCAAGCCTTACGCAGCGGCGAACAGTTGCTCGCTGATTTGCGTCTGGGCGTCGTTCATGGCTTTGGTACGCACTTCATCACCATAGGCGAGGCCGTGGGCGCGAACGAACTCGATATCGGTGATGCCGATGAAACCGAACAGCACTTTCAAGTACTCTTCGTGGGCTACGCCGGTCGCCTGACCTGCGTGCAGGCCGCCGGACGTCGAAACGATCACCACTTTCTTGCCACCGCACAGGCCTTCAGGGCCGGCTTCGGTGTAACGGAAGGTCTGACCGGCCACGGCGATGCGGTCGATCCAGGCCTTGAGCTGGGTTGGAATGGTGAAGTTGTACATCGGTGCGGCAATCACTACTGCGTCGGCAGCGAGAAATTCAGCGAGGGTTTGGGCGCTCAGTTCGGCTTCGTGCTGTTGTGCGGCATTGCGCAGTTCAGCGCTGGTCCCGGCAGCAACCAGCGTCGTCGCGGAAAAGTGGCTGATGGCATCAGCGGCCAGATCACGATAGGTCACCACAGCGGATGGCTCGGCAACTTGCCAGGCTTTGACCACTTCACCGCTCAGCTGACGGGAAGCCGAGTTGTCACCAAGAATGCTCGAATCGATATGCAGCAGTTTCATGTGGGATCTCCAGGTGAGGATCGCCCACAAGGGCGATCTGATGGAAACAATCCTACAGACGAAACCAATAGCTGATTAGCATGCAACAATGCGATAGTTTGTCTCACTGATAGAACAATCGAGCACACACGCATGCAAGACCTCAATGACCTTTATTACTTCGCCAAAGTTGTCGAGGCTGGCGGCTTCGCAGCGGCCGGGCGCTCGCTGGGGATTCCCAAATCGCGCCTGTCGCGGCGCATTGCCGAACTGGAGGAGCGTCTCGGCGCACGTCTGCTGCAACGCACCACCCGCCAGCTCAAGCTGACGGCTGTAGGTGAACGCTACCTGCGACACTGCCAGGCAATGCTGCTCGAAGCGGAAATGGCTGATGAGGCTGTGGCCAGCATGTCCAGCGAACCACGCGGTCGTTTACGGGTGTCTTCGCCGGTCGGATTGGCCCATGAAATGTTGCCGGGTGTGATCAGCAATTTCCTCGAAAAATTTCCCCAGGTGCAATTGGAAGTGATGCTGGTCAACCGCCGCGTCGATCTGGTGACCGAAGGCGTGGACGTCGCTTTACGTGTACGCGAGCCCGGCGACGAAGACCCGCTATTGGTTACACGCCGACTGCGTCAGGCGCAAATGCTGATGGTGGCCAGCCCCGCGTTCCTCAAGGGACATGACATCAGTCATCCCGATGACCTGAAAAGCCTGCCAGTGCTGGGTGCACTTGAACCCGATCGAATGGTGCACATTCGTCTGGTTGATCGTCAGGGTAAAAGTTACGAGCTGTCCCTTGAAGCACGACTGGGCATTGATGACTTCATCGTGCGCAAGACCTGCGCCCTCGCCGGCCAGGGCTTTACCACGTTGCCGATGATGTACTGCGAGCAGGAACTGGCAAACGGCTCACTGGTGCAGTTGCTGCCCGAGTGGTCCTTGCCGGGAGGCTGGCTGCAAGCCGTCTACCCTCATCGACGTGGGGTGATGCCGGCGGTTCGCGCCTGGCTTGACCATTTGATCGAAACATTCAATGCCTGCGGAGATCGCTTGATATGAAGGCTGGGCGCATGAGCGAAGACGAGGTCGCAGCATTCTGCCTCGCACTGCCGGGTGCACGGGAAGACTACAAATGGGGCGGCGTACGGGTGTTTTCGATTGCCGCAAACAAGATGTTCGCCCTGCAGAACCTGCGCGGTGCGTCACTGGCGTTCAAGGTCGACAAGGATTTGTTTCTCGGTCATTGCGATCGCCCGGGAATTCATCCGGCGCCTTATCTGGCACGCGCCCAGTGGATCATCATGGCCACGCCCTATCCGCTGGGCGGCGAGGAATTGCAGGCGCTGCTACGGCGCTCCCATCAACTGGTCGTCAGCAAATTGCCCAAGCGCAGCCAGGTCGGCTTACTGCTTTAGAACAGCGCGAACAGGTGTGCGCCGAGGAACAAGTGGTCGATCCAGAACACCTGGTGCATCAGCACGATCAACCAGAACACCACTTGGAACGAAACCTTGCGCGTCTTGTGCCGAAACGCCTGTTGAGCCAACAAGGCGCCCGGCCAGCCACCGGCGAACTCCAGCGCATGCAGCACGTTTTCCGGGGTTCGCCACTGATCCGCGCGGGCCTTGCGCTTGTCGCTCCAATACAGCAAAAACGCCAGCACACTGACGATGCCATAGGCCGCCAGGGGAATCGTCGACACCCCATGCAGCCATAACGACGTCGAACCGAACAGAGGCAGCGCACACAGGATCGCAAACACCAGCCACTTCAGGCGAAGGTTTTGCACCCCTCCCCCGGATTGCCGACCGGGGTTGTTGCGTGCGCTGGAATCACTCATGGCTGGGCCGCTGTCCAATCGACCCAGCCGAACTGCCAGGTGGCCAGGATCAGCAGGCCGAAGGCAATGCGATACCAGGCGAACGCCGCATAACTATGGCTGGCGATGAATTTGAGCAAGCCACGTACGGCGATCATCGCAAAGATGAAAGCGGTGACGAAACCTATCGCGAACACCGGGAAGTCTGCCGGCACGAACAGGTCGCGGTACTTGTAGCCCGAGTACACCGCGGCACCGACCATGGTCGGCATGGCCAGGAAGAACGAGAACTCGGTAGCGGTCTTGCGCGACAGGCCGAACAGCAGTCCACCGATGATCGTCGAGCCGGAGCGCGAAGTGCCGGGAATCATCGCCAGGCACTGGGCGAAACCCACCTTGAGCGCATCTTTCCAGGTGATGTCATCGACGGTTTCGGCATGCACTTCATGCTGACGCTTTTCGGCCCACAGCATGATCACGCCACCCACGACCAGGGCTGCGGCCACGGTGATCGGGTTGAACAGGTAATGGTGAATCAAGTCAGCGAAGATCACCCCCAACACCACGGCCGGCAGGAAGGCAATCAGCAGGTTCGCGGTGAAACGTCGCGCACTCGGCTGGGTTGGCAATCCAATGACCACGTCGAAAATCTTGCGGCGAAACTCCCAGACCACCGCCAGGATCGCCCCGAGCTGGATGATGATGTTGAACGCCATGGCGCGTTCACCACCGAACTCGAGCAAGTCCGCAACAATGATCTGGTGCCCGGTACTGGAAATGGGCAAAAACTCTGTCAGTCCTTCTACAACGCCAAGAATCAAAGCCTGAAAGGCAGTCCAAAGGTCCATCAATCCCCCAAAAGGCTATGCATCTGCGCATGCCCCGTCATTAATACCAAGCGTTCACTGCGATCAGCGTCGTTGAAGTCCGCGTGCGCAAAGTCCCCCCTGGCCCCTGAAAATCGCGTGGAAAATCAATTTGGATTCAGGTTTTTGCGCGCCGGGCCGAAATCCTAACAGACAAGTCTGAAAAGCGCTGCCGCGTTATCGGACCTGGCAGGATGCTGGCGATCACTTTACAAAAACAAGAAACCGGAGCACCGCGTTATGAACAGCTTGCGCAATATGTCGATCAGCCGTCGGTTGTGGCTCATCTTGATCGTGGCCGTCATGATGCTGCTGGCCTTGGGCGTTTTGATGCTCAAGCAGATTCACGATGACCTGTATGACGCCAAGGCTCAAAAAACCCAGCATGTGGTGCAGACGGCCAGCGGTATCTTGAGTTATTACCATGGCCTGGAGACCACCGGCACGCTGAGCCGTGAAGACGCCCAGAAACAGGCGCTGACCGCCGTACGCGGCCTGCGCTATGACCAGAATGACTACTTCTGGATCAACGATCTGACGCCGGTGATGATCATGCACCCGGCCAACCCGAAGCTCGACGGCCAGAACCTTTCGGCGATCCGCGATCCCGACGGTTTTGCCGTGTTCAACGAAATGGTCGCCGTGGCCAAGAGCAAAGGCGCCGGGATCATCAATTACCGCTGGCCGAAACCGGGGGCCAGCGCGCCGGTCGAGAAAACCTCCTACGTCAAACTGTTCGAGCCCTGGGGCTGGGTGCTCGGCTCGGGGGTGTACATCGATGACATGCAGGCCGAGTTTTACGGGCAAGTATGGAAAGCAACGATCATTGGGGTGACCATTGCGCTGATCATGGTTGCGCTGGTGATCCTGATTGCCCGCAGCATCGTGCGTCCGCTCCAGGAAACCGTGAACGCAATGGCCAACATTGCCAGCGGTGAAAGTGATCTGACCCGCAGCCTGGACACCCATGGCCAGGATGAAGTCACGCAACTGGCGCGGCACTTCAATGCTTTCACCGCCAAACTGCGCCTGGTGATCGGCGAGTTGCAGGCATCTGCCAGTGCCTTGGGCCAGTCGTCCAGCGAACTGGGCAACGACGCCACTCAGGCCCAGCAACGCAGCCAGCAACAGTCGCAGCAAATGGAACTGGTGGCCACGGCGATCAACCAAGTCACCTATGGCGTGCAGGATGTGGCCAAGAACGCCGAACATGCCGCCAGTGAAATGCGCGACGCCGAAGCCCAGGCTCAACAAGGCCAGATCAACATCGACGGCAGCCTGCAACAGATCGATACGCTGTCTTCGACCATCGATCAGGCCGTGGAAGTCATTCGTACCCTGGCCGCCGAAAGCACGCAGATCGGCAGCGTGCTGGAGGTGATCCGCTCCATCGCCGAGCAGACCAATCTGCTGGCCTTGAACGCGGCCATCGAGGCTGCCCGTGCCGGCGAGCAAGGTCGCGGATTTGCCGTGGTGGCCGATGAGGTTCGACTGCTGGCCCAGCGTACACAGAAGTCCACGGCGGAGATCCAGTCGATGATCGAACGCCTGCAAAGTCATTCCGAAGCGGCGGTCAAGGTCATCGGCGACAGCAGCCGTGCGTCGCAACTGACGATTGAACAGGCTGGCCTCGCCGGCGCGAGCCTTAATGCCATCGGCCAGGCATTGCGCAATCTGAACGGATTGAATGCCTCGATTGCCAGCGCGACCTTGCAGCAGGCGCATGTGGTCGAGGACATCAATCAGAACGTTACGCAAGCAGCCGGGTTATCCCATTCCACTGCACTGGCGGCGGAGCAATCCAGTGCCGCCAGCGTGCGGCTCAGGGGCTTGAGTGAGCAGTTGAACGGGCTGCTGAAGCAGTTCAGGGTATAAGCCTTAAAAGAACGCAGGCTTGGGCAGCGGCTAAAGGCTTGCCGAAGTCTGCGTTCTGTTGATCTGCAAACCAAAATCCGCTGCCTGCGGTTACAATCCGCCCCTCTTCGATTTTCTCCAAGGAACCGACATGTCCGGGCTTGAACTGTTTGCCGCCACCCTCGGTGTGATTGCCGTCTGGTTGACGGTCAAGCAGAACCCCTGGTGCTGGCCGATCGGCCTGGTCATGGTACTTATCTATAGCTGGATCTTCTTCGAGGTGAAGCTGTATTCGGACATGTTGCTGCAAGTGATCTATGCCGCGTTGCAATTGTATGGCTGGTGGCAGTGGACACGTGCGGGCGATGCCAGCCATGGCCGTGAAGTGAGCCGGCTGGACACGCAATCAGTGACCCTCGGATTGATCCTCGGTGCCATCGGCAGCCTGCTGCTGGGCGCCGCGATGGCGCACTGGACGGATGCCGCCCAACCCTGGCTCGATGCGGCCCTCACAGGTTTCAGCCTGGTGGCGCAAGTGTGGATGGCGCAAAAGCGCGTCCAGTGCTGGCCGCTCTGGATCGCAGTGGATGTGATTTTTGTCGGGCTATTCATTTACAAAGGCATGTACTTGACGGCCGCACTGTACGGTCTGTTTTTGCTGCTGGCCGTGCAAGGTTGGCGTGAATGGCGCGCGGCCCCGGCGTTACGCACATGAAAGTACTGGTACTCACAGGTCCCGAGTCGAGCGGCAAGAGCTGGCTGTCGGGCGAGCTGCAAGCGCATTTCGGCGGGGTGCTGGTTGGTGAATACGTGCGCCGATTCATTGAAGAGAACCCGCGAGATACCTGTCTGGCAGACATCCCGACCATCGCCCGCGGCCAGTTGCAATGGGAAGACGAGGCTCGCGCCTTGATACCGCAACTGCTCATCCTCGACACCCATTTGCTCAGCAATATCCTCTGGAGTCGCACGCTCTTTGGTGACTGTCCAGGCTGGATCGAGCAGGCACTCCTGGCCCGGCGATATGACCTGCACTTGTTGTTGTCACCGGACAACGTTGAGTGGACCGACGATGGTCAGCGCTGCCAGCCTGAGTTGAAAGAACGCCAGGTTTTTTTCAACGACATCCGGGCGTGGCTTGAACAGCATAAGAAAACGGTGAAAGTCTTATGCGGCAACTGGGCTGAGCGACGCGCCCAGGCGTTTGATGCGGTTGCGAAATTGATTGGCCCTAGCCCCTGATTCTGGGGGTATTTACCCATCCTTTGCCCTTTTCTGGGGAAAAAGTGTCCGCTCCTGAAACACCCTTGTACCCGCAGAAGGCCTATCTCAACACTCTTCCCTCGTTGCCAACGCATTTGTTAAAGCGTTGATACACCTTCGCGCAAAGTACTGTTCTAGAGCATCGCAAGCACTTTGGCCCGGCGTAAGCACGACGAGCTGTCTCATGGCTGAAACAGCGCCGTTGCCGTGCACCCGGACAAAATCCACAAGCTATTGAATTCAATTACAAATTCAAAACAGGCATAGCTTTCGCTCTCTCCTTCACAACGCTGACCAGGGCCAGCCCACAAAAAGAAGGAATTGCACCGTGGGGACTTACACGAAAGGCTTGACCTGCCTCCTGCTGATCGCAAGCGCCGCCAGCTCGGTGCTCAGTTTCAATGTCCAGGCTGAAGGCGATGGCGTTATCGTTCTTCAACGGACTGTCCAGCCGGTGCACATCGGCCGCAATCAGGGCAAGGATCCGAATCCGGTTACCGTCAATACCAACCCCTCGGCACGCATCACTGGTGAACTGAGCGATGGCGACTTCGCCAACGTCGCCAGCGGCACCTCTTTCCGTGGCGCCAACAACCAGGCCATGGGCGGCATGCAGGGTCTCAACACTGTCACCAACCCCAACGGCATGCCCGGCATGGGTGCCGGCCATCAGGGCGGCAGCGGCAATGCGATTTCGGGAACCATCAACCGCGCCATGAGTTCCGGCCTCGCCCCACTGGGCAGACTGGCTGGAGGTCAATGACATGAACCGCTCCCTGCTTTTCCTCGCTTTGTTCGGCTGCGCCAGCGTCATGGCTGATTCCGGCGTGAAGGCCATCAACAACGCGGACATCCAGGATTCCGGCACGCAATACAGGGGCAACTTCAACGTCAACCAGGCCGCTGGTGACCAACAGCAACAGACCAACGTTCGAGCGATCGCCATTGGCACAGAAGCCGGTGCGACCACCATTGTCAACCAAAGACTCAATACGCCCGCCAATCCGTCAATGAACGCGACGGCCACCATCGGCGGCACTTCTTTCAGCAATGGCAACGGTGTACTGGGCGTCAACCAGAGCGCCGGGGCCAACAACCAGATGGCCAACGTCATGCGCATCAGCATCAGTGCTGCTCCGCAGGCGATTGACGATAGCGCCCTTTCGCAACAGAACGTGGCGTTGCTACCAGGCTCAGGAGCAACTGGCACCCCAACCGGCAGTCGCCAGGTCGTGACAAGCGACCAGGCTTTCACCGGCAGCCGAGGGGTGATTCAGGTGAACCAGAGTGCCGGGGTGGGAAACCGAATGGCTAACACCCTGAGCATCCGGGTCGCTGACTGACCCAAACGCAGTGCGATTAGAAAGTACCAACACTTAACCAACTAATAAGCACGGAGAAACACCATGAAACCTACAATGGCCTTAAAACCACTGGTTTTCGCTCTCGCAGCAGTGATGGCAATCGCAGCACAAGCAGGCGGTCGTGATGATCACGGTCATGGCAATGGTCACGGCAACGGGCACGGCAACAACGGACCTAGAGGCCCGTCTCTGGAACAAATTCTGCAGATCACCGCCGGTGCCGGGGCCACCGTCATGGATCAGCAAAGCAGCAGCGGCAACGAAGTACTGAACCAGGGCACCACCAACCGTGCCACTGTCGAAAACTCGGCTAATGGCTCCAACGGCAACGTGGGCCTCAACAACGCTGGTGGCGACGGCAACCAACAAGACAACGCCGCTGCACTGGCTACTGCTGACGAAAGCTTCATCTTCGGCACCGCAGTCGCCGCTTCCAGCGCTACTCAAGTGAACGGCGGCAACACCGTATCCAACTACTCCAGCACTGCTCGCGCAACCCTCGACAACGTGGGTAATGGCGGTTCCGGCAACATGGGTGTGAACAACGCTGCCGGCAACTTCAACCAACAGAAAAACAACCTGGCAATTGCCGTATCGGGCGGCCGTGTCGCACAAGCTGCTGCAGCGGCCAACCAAAGCTCCACCGGCCTGAGCGTTACCAACAATGCTGATCAGGCCTACTCCACCGACACGCTCACCGGGACCTTCAACGCTGCCGGGAAATTCGTCGCAGTCGGCAAGGCAAAAACCGAAGGCAACGGCGGCGGCCACGGTGGCCCACGTCATGGCGGCGGCCACGGTGGTGGCCACGGCGGCAACGGCGACACCACTTCCGACTTCGTAGCCGTAGGTGTATTCGGTCTGGCTGGCGTAACCACTCAACAAGTGATGACTCCAGACGGCTGGAAGAACCCTGTCACCAACAATGCCAGTGTCAGCAACGTAGGCAACAACTTCTCCGGCAACGCAGGGTTCAACAACGCTGCCGGTGTTGGCAACCAACAAAGCAACTCGCTGTCCATCGCTGCCGGCTGCAGAGCCTGCCTGTAATCGCGATAGCACTGAAAGCCCCGGCAACGGGGCTTTTTTCCTCAGTCCCAAGGCGTATCGACCATGCGTAAGACTGCCCTTATCGCCCTTCTCTGCCTGTCTGGCCTGACCGAGGCCGCACAGATGTCAGTGGCCGCCCTGCCTGGCGGCACACTCATCTACAAACAGGTGCAGAGTTTGCGTGAGCGCAAATTCAGCAACATTGTCGAACAGAAGACCGATTTCAGCTGCGGCGCCGCCGCGCTGGCAACGATCTTGCGCCAAGCCTATTGGCTCGACGTCGATGAAGAGCACGTCATCAAAGGCATGCTGGTCAATGCAGACCAGGACCTGGTTCGTACCCAGGGTTTTTCCATGCTCGACATGAAGCGCTACATAGAAAGCATCGGCATGCGCGCCAGGGGCTACAAGATCCCGCCAGAAAAGCTCGACGCAGTAACAATCCCGGTGGTGGTACTGACGGAAGTTCGCGGTTACAAGCACTTCGTGGTGTTGCAGCGTGCTGACAAAAACTGGGTCTACATCGCCGACCCGGTACTCGGTCAAAAACGCTACTCCCATGATGACTTTGTCAAAGGTTGGAACGGTATTGTCTTCGCTATTGTGGGTGCCGGTTACGAAAAAACAAATGTACTGCGCAGCCCACCGGAACCCCTGACAGCCAAGAACAAGCTGGATAACTTCAACCCGGTCAAAGATGCTGAATTGATGGATTTTGGTTTCATACAGAGCGACTTCTTTTAATCGCCAACAAGAAGATTTGGAGCAGGACGCTCCGGGAGCAGCACATGAAAACCTCTTATTGGGTGGCGGCTGCGTGTCTGGTAGCCAGCACCTCAGGTTTTGCCAATGGATTCAAACCCATCGAGATAAAAGATCAGGAGCTGGCCGAGCTGCGTGGTCGATATGTGATGCCGGGCAGGATCATCAGCTTCGGTGTGGTCATGAGCAGTACCTGGCGCAATGCCAGTGGCGATCTGATCGGGGCAACCACCTCAATGCAGATACAGGCCGCAACGGTAAAACCCGAGTTCTACGTTTCAACCTATAGCCAAAGCGGTAACGGTGGACCTGCCGAACAAGGCACCGGCAGTGTGATTGGAGGTGCAGGACTCAACAGCACTCAGGGTATCAACCAGAGTGTGCGCGCCGCAGGTGACGGCAACAGCGCTTACAACAACATCGCCATTGATGTGAAAGAAGCCAGCCATGCGCCGGCTTTGGTACCGGCCCAAGGGCAGGCACTGATGGCCGGCCATACCATCACCGGCAGCAGCGCCGCTGGCAGCATTGCGGTTTCTGCCAGCAATGGCGGCGTGCAAATGGCTATTCAGGCCAACAACAATCAAGGTTCGGCCATCCAGCAAGTCGCCCAGGGCGGCCTGCTGCAAAACACTCGATTGCTGGGCAACAGCAACATGGTCAGCAACCTCACTCAGCTCAACGTCGTTCTCAATAACAATGGCCCGACTGCAGGTGCTTTGGACTGCAACCTGAACCAACTCACTGCCCTTCGCTCCCTGGGATATTGAACTACGCTGAGTCTCGACCATTAGGCATTAAAGGGACGGCTTGATTCATGTATCGATCAGTATCACTGCGTGCAGTTGTATGTTTGAGCACTCTGTTCCCGGCGGTGATGGTGCAAGCAGCACCGAATGCGGAAGTAGAGCTTCTGAAACAGGAACTTATGGAGCTGAAGCAACGATACGAAGCACAACAAAAAGCCCTGGCGGTTCTCGAACAACGGGTCCGCCAGGTTGAGGAACAACCGGCAGCCCCTCCTCCGAAACGCCTGGCCAAATCGCCAGCAGACATGAAAGGCAACTCGCAAGTCGCGGTCGGCACCGGTGCTGCAGCGGCTTCGGGAGGCGCAGCCGGGGGCGGCAGTTCCTACGGGCAGTCGCTGGCAGACGATTCCCAACCGGCACAAAGCGTTTCCAACCTGTATGACGAGGCCAGCGGATTCTTCGGCGGCGGCAGGTTCAGCGTGGAAACCGGGCTGACCTATTCGCGGTACGACACTCGCCAGTTGATCCTTAACGGTTTCCTCGCACTGGATTCTATCTTTCTGGGCAACATCAACCTTGACCGGATCAAGGCCGATACCTGGACACTCGACCTGACCGGTCGCTACAACTTCGACAACCGCTGGCAATTCGACCTGAACGTGCCGGTGATCTATCGCGAATCCACTTACCAGTCGGGCGGAGGCAATGGTGGCTCCGCCGGTGTGACAACCGAAGAAACCGTAACCCGCGATCCGGAAATCGGTGACGTCAACTTCGGTATCGCCTACAAATTCCTCGACGAGTCGGTCAACACGCCCGATGCGGTGGTCACCTTGCGCGTCAAGGCTCCTACCGGCAAGGACCCGTTCGGCATCAAGCTGCGCCAGGTGGACGCCAACTCCAACCTGTTCGTACCTGACACTCTGCCGACCGGTAACGGCGTCTGGTCGATCACGCCAGGCATTTCCCTGGTCAAGACCTACGACCCGGCCGTGCTGTTCGGCAGCCTGTCATATACCCATAACTTCCAGGAGTCATTCGACGACATCAGTTCAACGGTCGGACAGGACAACCCGGGCAAAGTGGACATCGGCGACAGCTTCCAGCTCGGTGCCGGTATTGCATTCGCCCTCAACGAGAAGATGAGTATGTCGTTCTCGGTATCCGATGTGGTGCAACGCAAAAGCAAAATCAAACAGGATGGCGGTGATTGGGAGTCGGTGGTGTCCAGTGACGCCAACGCGGGCTACTTCAACATCGGCATGACCATTGCCGCCACCAACGCCCTGACCATCGTTCCCAACCTGTCCATCGGCATGACGGACGATGCCCCGGACTTCCAGTTCAGCCTGAAATTCCCGTACTACTTCTGATCCACAACATAAAGCCTGGCTGCGATCTCAATCACAGCCAGGCTTTTTTGTTGGCTGCCTAGCGAATTTGATGCTTGTGCAACAACCGATAGAACGTCGGCCGCGAAACGCCCAGCACCCGTGCAGCCACACTCAGGTTGTCGCTATGGCGATTCAACACATCGCACAGCGCCTGACGCTCGGCCCGAGTCTTGTAGTCCTCGAGCGTGCCCATTGGCGTGGCAATTGCCTGCTGGCTGATCAAGCCCAGATCCCGCGCTTCGATCTGCCGGCCTTCAGCCAGTACCAGCCCACGGCGGACCCGGTTGGCCAGCTCACGGACATTGCCCGGCCAATCATGTTTACCCATGGCAATCAACGCGTCTTCACTGAAGCTGCGAGGACGGCGCCCGGTTTCATGGCTGTAGAAATGGGAAAAGTGGTTGGCCAGCATCGACAGATCGCCATGACGCTCACGCAGTGGAGCTGTCACGACTTGCAGGACATTCAACCGATAGTACAAGTCTTCACGAAAGCGTTTCTTTTCAATCGCTGCTTCAAGATCAACGTGGGTCGCAGCCAAAACCCGCACATCCACGGGAATAGGCTGACTGCCACCGACCCGTTCGATGTGTTTTTCCTGGAGGAACCGCAGCAGGTTGGCCTGCAGTTCCAAAGGCAAATCACCGATTTCATCGAGAAACAACGTGCCGCCATTGGCCGCTTCGATTCGTCCGACCTTGCGTTGATGGGCGCCGGTAAAGGCCCCCTTTTCGTGGCCGAACAGTTCCGACTGGATCAGATGCTCAGGAATTGCCCCGCAATTGATCGCGACAAAAGGCTTGCTGTGACGTTGGGATTGTCGATGCAGCGTGCGCGCGACCAATTCCTTGCCGGTACCGCTCTCGCCCCGGATCAGCACCGGCGACTCGGTGGGTGCCAGTTTGCTCAGCAGTTTGCGCAGCTCCCGTATCGGCTTGCTGTCGCCAAGCAATTCATGTTCAGGCTGATCGATGTGAACAGTGCCCTGACCGCGCAGGCGCGCCATGCCGAACGCGCGCCCGAGCGTGACCTGTACCCGGGATACATCGAACGGCAAGGTATGGAAATCGAAAAACCATTCACAGACAAAGTCGCCTACGTTCTGCAATCTCAGGACTTCCTGGTTGAGAACGGCAATCCACTCCGTACCGCTGCGGCTGATGAGTTCTTTGACGGCATCCGGTCGTTCGAGGTGAAAAGGCTGCAAGCGTAGCAGCCCCACGTCACACGTTCGGTCGATGGCGTTTTCCAGCGAACAGCTGTCTACATCCCAACCCACGGAGCGCAATCCCGGTAATAGACGATGACAGTCGTCACACGGGTCAACCACTAATAGACGTCGTAAGGCAGGCGCTTCACTCATGACTGTTCCTTGGCGCCAAATTTAAGAAATTTTATTAAAAACAGTCATTTGGCGGACCTGGCTGTAACATTAGCAAGAATTTGACGTGTGCTTGTACCGATTGACTATAGGGTTATTGCGTAATTAGTTATAAGCAGGTAGTTGGATAGTTACCTAACGAACTTCAATCTTTCATTAAGCTTTCAAATAGCCACTTTCGCGTGGGTCTTTCGAAAGAAAGTTGAAATTTCTTTTGTTTGGGTGTGACCTGAACCTTGGTTGCGGACATCAGTACAAGTAACCAGCCGATTGGTAAGCCCAACCTTCGGCACCTCATTTGATTGGGCAATACTGAGAGAACATTCCATGAACGCCCCGATCCGTATCAACGAAGCTCTTTTAATTGCCGACCGCGCTTTCAAGCCTTTTCAGTGCGTGGCCTGGGCGCCACAGGATGGTAACGGTGAACTCAGCCTGACGGTTATTGACCGGACCAATACCAGTATAGGTCGCAAGCTGATCCCCAGCAGTGCCTACACCGATCCGGCACAGCTCGAACGTTTGCTTGAACAGGCCCGTGCCGAGTTGAGCGAAGAAGGTTACACGCTCCAGTCATGGTCGATGCCGCATTGATCCTTGTGCGGATTACTCGATGAGTAATCCGCGCCCTCTTTGTCTTGATTAGTTGCCTGGTCAACCCCGGCATATCTGTATTTGCGACGTATTGCTATTTGAACTTCGCAACGCCTGGATTCTTTGCAGGCTTGCCTTTGGTTCGAAAAGACACTGTTGTGGCGCACTACGACCCTCCGTCTGTTAGTTCTGTCAGTTGTGCATCCAAGCATTCAAGGATTGAATGATCTCCTTATCAGGTCGCCTCCCCCAATCCGGATAAGGACGACTCGCAAGGAGATGCGTGCATGTCAACCCAGTCCGTTTTAGCCTTCCCTCTACCCGCCCATTCCTCGGGACAGCTCGACACACGTTTTGCCTCCCATGGCCAAGCGCAGGTGTATTTCGCCGACAGTCTTTCAAGCATGACCAACGGGGTCACGATCGATTCCAGCGGCCGGCTGTTGGTGGCGGCAAAAGTCGGCATGGCGGACGGCAGCCGTTTCGGTCTGGCGCGCTTGCTGGAAGATGGCTCGGCAGATTTGGGCTTCGGCAAACAAGGCAGCATCATCGGCCAGTTCGAACCGGGCTTCGATGCGATGGCCGGGAAGGTTCAGGTACTGCCGGATGGTCGCCTGCTGGTCATCGGCCTGCATTACGAGAATGCCCACCGCACGCTGCCGGCCCTGGCGATGTTCGACGCACAAGGCCGTCCCGTCCAGGAGTTCGGTGACAACGGCCGTTGCGTCGTTCGATTGCCGGGCAATCTGTCCCATGGTGTGCGCGACGCCTGGCTGCCACCCGGCGTGCCGGGGGCCGAAGCTTGCGATATCAACGTCCAGGAGGATGGCCGGATTTTGCTGGTGGCCAATCACCATTTTGAGCTGGCAGACCACGCTGGCATTCTCATACGCCTCGACACCGATGGATCCCTGGACCCAACCTTCAATGGGCGAGGGTTCGTGATCGTCAGGCATTTGCTGATGAACACCTGGCTCAGTACGCTGAAACTGCAGAGTGATGGCCGCATCCTTGTCGGCGGCTCGATCAACTTCCCCGAGGAAGGTTTGCTGGCCCGTTATCACAGTGACGGCAGTCTTGATGAAAGTTTTGCCGTGGACGGTTTCATGAGCTTCAAGGCGCAGGGTCGCAGTGCCCAGATCAGCCACATCGTCCAGCATCAAAACGGTGACATTCACTGTTTTGGCAGCAGCCGCGATCCGATGCACTGTCTTGCCTTGAAAGTGCACAGTAATGGTCGTCCGGACATTCATTGCAACGGCGGCCTGCCGCAATTGCTGGAAATCGCTCGTGGAGGCAGTCAATGGACCGCCGCTCACCTGCAGCCTGATGGCCATGTGCTGACCGCCGGAGCCACCATCGGTGGTATCGAGGCCGATTTCCTGGTGGGCCGCTATCAACCTGACGGGCAGCTGGATTCGGACTTTGGCGACCGCACCGGATGGGTTCGCACGCGCCTGGGCCGCAGCCTCGACACGGCCACCTCTATCACCGTCCAGGACGATGGCAAGATCGTTGTCGGCGGCTATTCACTTGATGGCAACTATCGGGCAGTTGTCGCTCGCTATCTGGCATAGTCAAAAGGTACTTTTCCTACACTTGATCTTCTTCTCCGCTTACGGCAACTTGCGCGCTTCTTTATACAAGGAGTAGCCGATGTCCGGTTCCATGGCCCAGGCGTTCGCGCATAACTTTCTCGGCAACTCACCCCGCTGGTACAAGGTTTGTATTATCGGTTTCCTGATACTCAACGCGTTGGTCTTTTGGACCGTAGGGCCGGTTGCCGCAGGATGGCTGTTGGTGCTGGAGTTCATCTTCACCCTCGCCATGGCGCTCAAGTGCTATCCATTGATGCCGGGTGGCTTGTTGTTGGTCGAAGCGCTGCTGCTGAAAATGACCACCCCTCAGGCACTTTACGACGAACTTCTGCACAACTTTCCGGTGATCCTGCTACTGATGTTTATGGTGGCGGGTATCTACTTCATGAAAGATCTGCTGCTGTTCCTGTTTTCACGCTTACTGCTAGGGGTTCGCTCCAAGGCAATGCTGGCGTTGATGTTTTGTTTCCTGTCTGCGTTCTTGTCGGCATTTCTCGATGCATTGACGGTGACCGCCGTGATCATCAGCGCCGCCGTGGGGTTCTATTCGGTGTATCACCGCGTGGCATCCGGCACCGATCCGCGTCAGGACAGCGAGTACGGCGATGACCAGAAACTACCTGCACTTCATCATGGCGACCTGGAACAATTCCGCGCGTTCCTGCGCAGCCTGCTGATGCACGGCGCAGTGGGCACCGCGCTTGGCGGCGTTTGCACACTGGTGGGTGAGCCGCAAAACCTGTTGATCGGCCATGAAATGGGCTGGCACTTTTCCGAGTTCTTTCTGAAGATCGCGCCGGTCTCGTTGCCGGTGTTGGTGGCAGGCCTGGTGACCTGCGTAGTGTTGGAGAAGCTGAGCTGGTTCGGATACGGCACGTTGCTGCCGGACAACGTACGCGCGGTGCTGGCCAATTACGCTGATGAAGACAATGCCGAGCGTACTTCGCGTCAGCGCGCTGCACTGATCGTGCAAGGCGCGGCGGCCTTGATTTTGATCGTCGCGTTGGCATTTCATGTGGCTGAAGTCGGCCTGATCGGGCTGATGGTCATTGTGTTGATTACCGCGTTTACCGGTATTACTGACGAGCATCGGCTTGGCAGTGCGTTCAAGGACGCCATGCCGTTCACTGCACTCTTGGTGGTGTTCTTCGCTGTAGTGGCGGTGATTCACGATCAGCAGTTGTTCACGCCGCTGATCCAATGGGTGCTGGCCCTGCCCGCCGATCAACAACCGGGCATGCTGTTCATCGCCAATGGCTTGTTGTCTGCCATCAGTGACAACGTGTTTGTCGCGACCATTTACATCACCGAAGTGAAGCAGGCATTCATCTCCGGACACATGAGCCGCGAGCATTTCGAAACGCTGGCCATTGCGATCAACACCGGCACCAACCTGCCAAGCGTGGCAACACCCAATGGCCAGGCAGCGTTCCTGTTTCTCCTGACATCCGCTATTGCACCGCTGATTCGACTGTCCTATGGACGCATGGTCTGGATGGCCTTGCCCTATACCGTGGTAATGGGTGCGTTGGGTTGGTATGCCGTGAGCTACTGGCTGTAATCGCTCTATCCCTGCAGGGGCTGCCGAAGGCGGCGATTTCTTGATCTTGAACTTGAACTTGAAGAACAAAATCAAAAAATCGCAGCCTCAGGCACCTCCAGAGGGCGGTATCTGAGGCTCGAACCCCACGGGCAGCAGCAACGTGCCGTCCAGGTCATCGGGCAGAACGCGGGTCGCTCAGTCCAAACAATGCCAGACCCGACCATCACGGCTCAGCAGTTCTTCAGCGGACGGCGGACCGTCCTCGCCCGCCGCGTAGCCTTGCACCGTTGAATCCTGCTGCCAGGCATCGAGAAAGGGTTGCACTGCGCGCCAGCCATTCTCGATGTTGTCGGCACGCTGGAACAGCGTCTGATCGCCGGTCAGGCAATCGTAGATGAGCGTTTCGTAGCCGGTGGACGGCTGCATCTCGAAGAAATCCTTGTAGGCAAAACCCAGTTCGATGTTGTCCATCTTCAAGGCCTGCCCTGGCCGTTTAGCCAGCAAATCGAACCACATGCCTTCATTGGGCTGGATCTGGATCCGCAGATAGGTCGGGGCCAGTTCATCGACTGCGGTATCGCGGAATTGCGCGTAGGGCGCCGGTTTGAAGCAGATGACGATCTCGGTGTCACGCACACTCATGCGTTTGCCGGTGCGCAGGTAGAACGGCACGCCAACCCAGCGCCAGTTGTCGATCATGACTTTGAGGGCGACATAGGTTTCGGTATTGCTGTCGGGGGCCACCTTGTCCTCTTCGCGATACCCCGGCATGGGTTTGCCGTCGACTTCGCCAGCGGTGTACTGCCCGCGCACCGAGTTGGCCCGGGCCTCTTCGACCGACCAGGGGCGGATCGCACCAACGACCTTGGCTTTCTCACTGCGCACGGCGTCAGCGGCAAAAGCAGCCGGTGGCTCCATGGCAACCATCGCCAATAATTGGAACAAGTGATTGGGCACCATGTCGCGCAGGGCGCCGGTGTGTTCGTAGAAACTGCCACGGGTTTCCACGCCGACGGTTTCGGCGGCGGTGATTTGCACATGGTCGATGTAATGGTTGCTCCAGAACGCTTCGAACAGGCTGTTGGAAAAGCGGCTGACGAGAATGTTCTGTACGGTCTCTTTGCCCAGGTAGTGATCGATGCGGTAGATCTGCTTTTCCGACATGACCTTGAGCAAGCAAGCGTTCAACGCTTCGGCGGTGTGCAGGTCAGACCCGAAAGGCTTTTCGATCACCACCCTTCTGAACGCCTCGGGCGTTTCTTCCAGCAGACCGGAGGCGCCGAGGCGGCGAACGACCTCACTGAAGAAACGCGGCGCGGTAGCCAGGTAAAACACCGCGTTGCCAGTGCCGCTGTCGGCAATTTTCGCCGCCAGCGCTTGATAGGTGCTGTCGTCCAGGAAGTCGCCCTGGACGTAGCTGATGTTTCTTGCGAGTTGAGCCCACAATTGCGGATCAAGAGACTGATCTCCCTTGCCGACCTTGGTGGCCACTTCGTTGCGAATGAAGTCTTCGAGTTTTTTCGCGAAGCCTTCATCGCTGATGGCGTTGTGGTCAACGCCAATGATCCGCAGTCCATCCCCGAGTAACCCGTCGCGCTTGAGGTTATACAGCGCCGGCATCAGCAGACGCTTGACCAGATCACCATGTGCGCCAAACAAAAACAGTGTGGTCGGTGGTGCGGGTTCAGTCTTGGATTTTCTGCGGATCGCATGGGTCATTTTTTCGCAGTCTCCACGTGGCCGCCGAAGCCGAAGCGCTGGGCCGAAAGGACTTTGTCGCCAAATGAGCCCTGCCCGCGTGAACGGTAACGAGAGAACAGCGAGTTCGACAGCACCGGCACCGGCACCGCTTGTTCCATGGCGGCTTCAATGGTCCATTGACCTTCGCCGCTGTCGGCTACGGAGCCGGAGAAACCATCGAGTTTCGGATCGCTGGCCAGCGCGTCGGCAGTCAGATCGAGCAACCATGAGGACACCACGCTGCCGCGACGCCAGACTTCGGCAATGTCGGCGACGTTCAGGTCGAAGCGCTGATCTTCGGGCAGTTTCTCGCTGTTCTTGGTCTTGAGGATGTCGAAGCCCTCGGCAAAGGCCTGCATCATTCCGTACTCGATGCCGTTGTGGATCATCTTGACGAAATGCCCGGCGCCAGCAGGGCCGGCGTGGATGTAACCGCGCTCGGCACGGTCGTCATCGGACTTGCGGTCTTTGGTGCGCGGGATATCGCCCATGCCCGGTGCCAGGCTTGCGAACAACGGGTCGAGGCGCTGAACGGTCTCGGTATCGCCGCCGATCATCATGCAGTAACCGCGCTCCAGGCCCCAGACGCCACCGGAAGTACCGACATCGACGTAGTGCAGACCTTTTTCGGCGAGGGTTTTCGCCCGGCGGATATCGTCCTTATAGAAGGTGTTGCCGCCATCGATAATAGTGTCGCCGGCTTCGAGCAAGGTGCTCAGGGTGTTGATGGTGTCTTCGGTCGGTGCGCCTGCCGGCAACATGACCCACACCGCTCGCGGCTTGCTCAGGCCAGCCACCAGGGCCGGCAGATCGGCTACGCCGGTGGCACCCTCTTCGGCCAGGGTTTCGACAAAAGCGGTATTGCGGTCGTACACAACGGTGGAATGTCCGTTGAGCATCAGGCGCCGCGAAATATTACCGCCCATGCGGCCCAGTCCAATAATCCCGAGTTGCATGTGCTGATGCTCCCTACTACAAATAAAAAGTGTGTCAAAGGTTATAGCCCAACGCGACTCATTCGGTTTAGTCCAGCGAGCAGGCGTGAAGTTTCCGGGCATTGTGCCCGATCCTGATTGATAACGTCGGGAATCGTGCCGAAGACACACCGACCATGAAAAATAAAAAAGTTCCCTTCGGGGGCAAAAGAAATCAAAATTGGCGCCGATAGTAGATCAGCCGCTGATTTCAGGCGGATCTACAGTTGAGACACGCCATTTGCGAGGTGAGCAATGGGCACAGTACACACCGCACTGCCAGCACAAACCCTTTACGTCACAATTCGTCGCGATGAATTGCGTCAGTTGAAAGATGAGCACGAGCAAATGAAGCAGGAGCTGGCGCACTTGCGCTTGCTGATCCAGGGTCAACAGCCGTTAGCGGTGACCCAGCGCGCCCCTCACGCCTGATCTCTCGCTTGAATCGGAAGCAGCACCGCCCTGCTTCCGACACGCCATAGCGCTTTGCCAGTCCTGGCAACTCACAAAGTTTTCACATCCGCTTGTTGATACTCCGGTTCATTGTGGCCGCTCGGTATGCGCGCGCCTCCCGTTCGTCGGCGACTTTGCAGTGGCTCGACGGTGGAAGTGAATAGAGATTGGAGCGGTGAATGTCTTGGTTTAAACGCAGCGAACAGTCTGCGAATGGTTTCGATTGGGCAGGCTTTCTCTGGCTCTTTTTGTTCTTCTGGTATTTTTCCGGCATCACCCAACTGCTGATTCAGTTGACCGGCACTTCCGGTTTTTCCGGCTTTCGCCAAGCCTTCGTGATGAGCGCCATCTGGCTCGCGCCGATGTTGCTGTTCCCGAAACAGACCCGCGTCATGGCCGCCGTGATCGGTGTTGTGCTGTGGGCCTGCTCCATGGCCAGCCTGGGTTACTTCTTTATCTATCAGCAGGAATTTTCACAGAGCGTCATCTTCATCATGTTCGAATCGAACGTGTCTGAAGCCGGCGAATACATGACGCAATACTTTGCCTGGTGGATGGTCCCGGCCTTCCTCGCCCATACCGCCTTCGGCTACTTCCTGTGGACGCGCTTGCGCCCGGTGTACCTGCCGCGCGGCAAGGCTTTGGTCGCAGCCACCGCGATCCTGGTGGCCGTTGTCGGTTATCCATTAGTCAAACAAACCCTGCGCACCGGCAGTTTTGCCGCCGGCTTCGAAAAATTCGAAACCCGTATCGAACCGGCTGTGCCTTGGCAGATGGCTGTGGCCTACCACCGCTATCTGGACACACTGGCCGGTATGCAGGAGATGCTCAACAGCGCCAGCACGATTCCACCCCTGCACAACTTCAAGGATTCGATGGCCAACCAGCCCTCCACCCTGGTGCTGGTAATCGGTGAGTCCACCAATCGGCAACGCATGAGCCTGTACGGCTACCCGCGCAAGACCACGCCGGAACTGGACAAGCTGAAGGATCAACTGGCGGTCTTCGATAACGTCATCACGCCACGCCCCTACACCATCGAAGCGTTGCAGCAGGTATTGACCTTCGCCGACGAAGACAACCCTGACCTGTACCTGAGCACGCCTTCGCTGGTCAGCATGATGAAACAGGCCGGTTACAAGACCTTCTGGATCACCAACCAGCAGACCATGACCAAGCGCAACACCATGCTCACGACGTTCTCCCAACAGGCCGACGAGCAGGTGTACCTGAACAACAACCGTAACCAGAACGCCGCCCAGTACGACGGCGACGTCATCGAGCCGTTCAACAAGGCCTTGGCTGACACAGCGCCGCGCAAGCTGATCGTCGTGCATTTGCTCGGCACGCACATGAGTTACCAGTACCGCTACCCTTCGACTTTCGACAAGTTCAAGGATCGCAATGGGGTTCCGGCCGGTGTCCGTGACGATCAGTTGCCGACGTACAACAGCTACGACAACGCGGTGCTGTACAACGACTTCGTGGTGTCGAGCCTGATCAAGGACTACGCCAGGACCGACCCGAACGGCTTTTTGCTGTACCTCTCCGATCACGGTGAAGACGTCTTCGACTCCCCGGGCCACAGCACGCTCGGGCGCAACGAAAGCAAACCGACAGCGCCGATGTACACCATCCCGTTCATGGCCTGGGCCTCGCCAAAATGGCGTGAAACCCATGACTGGAACTTTGCCGCTGATCTGGGGCGGCCGTACAGCAGCTCCCATCTGATCCACACCTGGGCAGACCTGGCGGGCCTGAGTTTCGATGAGCTCGATCGTAGCAAGAGCCTGGTCAGCGACAGCTTCAAACCTCGCCCCTTGATGATCGGCAACCCCTACGAGCGGCAACAGCGGGCGTTGATTGATTTCAGCCTGATCAAACCGAAAGCGCCGGTCGCGGCGGAAGTTGTCCTCAAATAGTCAGTTCATTGCAACACAAACCCGGTGGGAGCACGCTTGCTCCCACCGCAGATTCAAAGATGTGCAATAGCGTTCCCATTTAACGGAATCGGCGGATAATGAGCGTTCGACTTTGATTCATTGACTCATGGACGACAGGCATCCGACATCTGTAAGTGGGAGGCACACCATGAAACGCACCACACTCATTCTCGCCGCACTCATGACATTCGGTTCCGCCAGCGCATTTGCCGAAGGAGGCGCCGAGCGCATGAGGTATTACTTCGAAACGCTGCGCTACAACCAGCAACTGGCACTGGGCAATATCACGCAAAGCCAGGCCAACGAGCTGCGAGTCCCGGACGACCAAACCGCACAAATGACTGAAACCTACAAACCGAAATGATTGACCTGGCTACTTGCTTGCAAGCGCGAGCCTGCTCGCGATGATCGCCGACGATGGCGCGTGAACTCTGATTCACCGCGGCGTATTCGCCTTCTTCGCGAGCAGGCCCCCTCCTACAGCGGCTTGATCCAGAACATCATGCGCCCGTGGGCGGGGTCGAACTCGCCTGGCGCAAAGCCGAACTTGCCGTAGGAGGCTTGCGCCACCGCATTGCCCTCCAGCACCTCCAGAGTGATTTTGCAGCAGCCACGCTGACGGGCGATTTCTTCGACCTTTTGCAGCATCCGCTGGCTCAAACCCAACCCGCGAAACTTCGGCACCACCGCCACATCGTGGACATTGACCAATGGCCGGCAGGCAAAAGTCGAAAAGCCTTCAAAGCAATTGATCAGCCCGGCCGGTTCGCCATTGACGAACGCCAATACGCTGAACGCATGCGCGCGCTTGGCCAGCTCGCCCGGTAGATGCTCCAGAACACTGGCGGCCAAGGCATGACCGCCGCCCATCGGGTCCTGGGCGTAGCTGTTCAGCACCAGCCCGATGGCTTCTGCATGCACCGGGTTGGTGTAGCTGGCTTGCAGTACAAGAATTTCTGCGGAATCCATTTCCATCCTCGATCGAAAAAAGGCCCCGGAACGCAGTTCGTCCTGGAAGGCCGGCGTGACGATATCGCGAGCAGCAAAAAATCGAAAGGTCCTAATGCCCCCAGATCAAGGCTTCGGTCCAGCCTAACTCGGCGAAATCCTGTGCCCGCAGGGACGATTCACCCGCGCAGAAAAACTCGTCCAGTTGCGGTGGTTTGACCCGCGTTCCACTGAGCATCGCGTGAACCTGGCCACGATGATGGATCTGATGCTCGAACAGATGTGACAACAGACGCAAACGGCTGTCGTACTGCGGCGTATCGCGGGCAATGGTAACGATTTTGCCCAGATCGGCGTCACGCATCTGTTCGCAATAAGCGATCAGGCGTCGGTCAACATGTGCCTGTTCGCGCTTGAGATCCACAGCGCGGGTGAACGGCTCGTCCTCATTGAAAAACACTTGGCAATCGGGATGAGGCTCATCGCCGCGCAGCTCCCGCTCAAGGGCATCCACGTAAAACCAGTCGCAGGTCAGGATGTGATTCAGGGTCGCGCGGATACCGGGAAAGAAACTGACGCGGTGCGCCTGCAGCTCATCCTCGCTCAATTGGCACCAGGCCTTGGCCAGGCGATGATTGGCCCAGGCGTTCTGGTAAGCCATGGTCAGCAAGTGATGCGAAAGAGGTTGATTCATGGTCATTCCTCCTGGGGTTCAAACCTCGGCGAAACGTTCCAGCTGCATTTCCTGCAGACGACTGAGCGTGCGGCGGAACGGGAATTCCAGATAACCCTCGGTGTACAGCGCATCCATCGGCACTTGTGCTTCGAGGTATAACGGCACTTTGCGGTCGTAGCACTCATCCACCAGGGCAATAAAACGTCGCACGCCGTCGTCGTGCACCGACAACTGCGGCAACTCCCGGTCGCCGGCTTCCACGCGCACGGGCGCGTCTTCGGTGCCCCGGGCAATGCGTCCGGCACGTTTTTGCGCGCTGAGGTTGGGCACGTCACTCAGCAGAATAGCGCTGAAGGTGTCACACAAAGCCATGAAATCCATGGCGGCGAACGGCTGTTCACAGAGATCGGCGTAACGACACCAGAGCACGGATTGACTGGCTTGCACCACAGCCAGCGGTCGATAACCCACGTTGATCGGCGCGCTGGAAACCGTTTGCCCCACGGTCAGGACCTTGAACACATCCGCCAGCGGACTGGGCTGTCCGGGTTCGGCAACCCAGTAGCGTTGCAACCCCTGCCCCGGATGCAGACGATGATCCTCGCCGCCGTCGACTGCAATCACCTGCATATGCTGTTTGATCGCGGCAATGGCCGGCAAGAACCGGTCGCGGTTGAAGCCATCGGTATACAGTTGATCGGGTGGAAGGTTGGAGGTGCAGACCACCACCACGCCCTGTTCGAACATCACCTGGAACAGGCGCCCGAGAATGATTGCGTCACCAATGTCATTGACGAACAGCTCATCGAAGCACAGCACCCGCACTTCTTCGCTCAATTCACGCGCCAGCGCCTTCAGCGGGTCAGCGGTACCGGTCAATTGAAACGAGCGCTGGTGCACCCAGCCCATGAAATGGTGAAAGTGCTGCCGCCGGGCCGGCACCCGCAAGTGCTGGTAAAACTGATCCATCAACCAGGTCTTGCCGCGCCCGACCGGCCCCCACAGATAAACGCCCATGACGGGCGAGCGCCCTTCATGCAGCGCCTCATGGCACTTCTGCAAGGCCCAGACGGCATGTTCCTGGGCTTCGTCCTGGACGAAGCCCTTCTGTTCGATGGCGTGTTGCCAGGCTTTGAGTGGGGAGTCGACATTCATGCGCGGCAGTATGCCACCAGATCGCGACAGCTACAGTGAAATGTCCAACCGGGCGATCTTGCCCTGATCATTGAGGCGGAACATGTAGCGCAACGTCAACGGACTGCCGGGAAATGTGCCGGAAATCAGGCCGTTGACCAGCACCTTTCCAGTGCGTTGCTGCACTCCCAGCACTTCGACCCGTGGCTGGTACCGCTCGGCCGTGTCCTGCATCCATTGGGCGATGGCCTGGGTGCCGACCCGATGCTGGCCCTCATCGAACACATTGGCATCTTCAGCGAAAAAACTGCCGACGCGCGAAGTGTCACGGGCATTGGCAGCAGCAATGTAGGCGGCGATGGCCGGCGCCAGCGCAGAAGCTGAATGAGACATGATATGGCTCCTTGTTGGTTGATTCTGGAGCCATGCTAGAACAGGTGAATGTCAGTTCTTGTCAGGAGTGAAACGCCCTGCATCGTCCAGTTGCATCTGCTTGCGCCATGTTCGCAGCAGGTCGCTGCGTCGCCCCGGATAGCGCTCGCCCTGCTCCCTCGCTTGCGAAATACGGTCTGTGCGAAACGTGCGATAGGCACTGCGCAATTCGCACCAGGCGACGATGATTCGCACCTCATTGAGAAAACCCAGGGCCAGTGGCCAGATCAACCGCTGGCTGGGCACTTGCTGCGCGTCTGCATAATCGATGTGCAACTTGGCTTGACTGCGAATGGCCTGGCGAAACACGTTCAACGGCACCGCATTTGGCGCAAAGCCATAACCGGACGGTCCCGGCAGAACGGTCGGGTTGTGCAACGCGTCCAGCGCTTCCGGCGCCAGTACCGCGGCAATCTTGGCCAGGGCGTCGGCAGCGGCTTTGCTCAATACCTCATCCCCTCGCTGGTCGACATAACGCAAGCCAAGCACGATGGCTTCGGTTTCATCGGCATTGAGCATCAACGGAGGCAGGAACAGACCGCTGCGCAACACGTAGCCAATTCCCGCCTCGCCATAGATCGGTGCACCGAGGGCGGTGAGTTCGGCGATGTCGCGATACAGCGTGCGTTCGGAGATGTCCAGTTCCCCGGCCAGCGTCGCCGCCGTCACCGGCCGGCTTCTGCCGCGCAACACTTGCAGCAACGTCAGTAAACGAGTGGTTCGCGACACGATCGGCAGGCCCAGTCCGGAAATTCGAGTGAGCTTAGCAGAGGCCACTGACAGAAATTGGCAGTAGCAAACACCTCAGATTCGGGCGCCATCATAGCGCCCGCTTGAAGTGTGCAAAATCATTTGGCCAGTTCAGCTTGCTCCCACGGGAGATTGCTACTTAACGGTCGACCTTATGTTTTGCCGCATAGAGGCACAACATTTCCATCGCCAACGTCGCCGCCGCGAGCGAGGTGATGTCTGCATTGTCATAGGCTGGCGCCACTTCCACCACATCCATGCCCACCAGATTGATCCCGCGCAAGCCGCCGAGGATTTCCAGCGCCTGCACCGTGCTCAACCCGCCACACACCGGTGTGCCGGTCCCCGGGGCGAAAGCGGGGTCGAGGCAGTCGATGTCAAACGTCAGATACACCGGGTTGTCGCCGACCCGCGCCCGAATCGCTTCGACGATTGCATCCACGCCACATCGATGCACCTGTCGCGCGTCCAACACCTCAAACCCCTGATGATCATCGTTAGTGGTGCGCAAGCCGATCTGCACTGAGCGTGACGGATCGACCAGCCCTTCCTTGGCCGCGTGCCAGAACATGGTGCCGTGGTCGATGCGCTTGCCCTCTTCGTCCGGCCAGGTGTCGCTGTGGGCGTCGAAGTGGATCAGCGACAGCGGCCCGTGTTTGCGGGCGTGAGCCTTGAGCAGCGGATAGGTAATGAAGTGATCGCCACCAAAGGTCAACATCGCGCTGCCGGCACCGAGGATATGTTCGGCGTGGGCTTCGATGGCTTGCGGAGTCGACTGTGGTGAACCGTAATCGAAGTCGCAATCGCCGTAGTCGATCACCGCCAGATGATCGAACGGGTCGAAGGCCCACGGCCAGTGGCGTTCCCAGGCAATCCCGGTGGACGCTGCACGAATGCCGCGTGGCCCGAAGCGTGCGCCGGGACGGTTGCTGGTGGCGGTGTCGAACGGCACACCGCTGACCGCCACGTCGACACCGCGCAACTCGCGGCTGTAACGACGGCGCATGAAACTGGTGATGCCAGCGTAAGTACTTTCGGCCGCGGTGCCGTAGAGGCTGTCACGGGTGATGGCTTGGTCGTTCTGCGCTGGGACGTCCATTGAAGGCTCCTTGTTATTGACGGCTACGGAAACTGGTCCATACGCGGGTGCGCTGGCGCATGTCCTTGAGGCTCATGCTGCGGTCGGCATACAGCCGCTCACGCACCTCGGCGGGCGGGTAAATGTCCGGGTCGGTGCGCACAACCTCATCCACCAGCGGCGTTGCAGCCTGGTTGGCGGTGGCGAAAAACAGGGTATTGGTCAGTGCGGCGACGGATTCAGGGCGCAGCATGAATTCGATGAACTGGCGCGCCGCTTCGGGGTGCGGTGCATCCTTGGGGATTGCCAGGTTGTCCTGCCACACGAACGTGCCTTCCCTGGGAATCCGGTAGGCAATGTCATAGGGCTTGGCCGCCTTGCGCGCCTGTTCGGCGGCCATGCTCGCGTCACCGTTGTAGGTCAGTGCCAGGCACACACTGCCATTGGCCAGATCATTGATCTGCCGGCCGCTGGCGACGTACAGCACCGATGGCTGCAATTGCTGCAATAACGCCTGGGCCGATTCGAGATCGCGCTTGTCGGTGCTGTTGGGGTTTTTGCCCAAGTAGTGCAGTGCCAGGCCGATCACCTCTTGCGGTGAGTCGATGATCGCAATGCCGCAGTCCTTGAGCTGGTGGGCATATTCGGGCTTGAACAGCAGGTCCAGGCTATTGAGCGGCACGTTCGGCAGGCGTTGTTTGACCGCCTGCACATTCATTCCCAAGCCCAGCGTGCCCCAGGTGTAGGGCACGCCGTAGCGGTTGCCGGGATCGACCGCCGCCAGTTTTTCCAACAGGTCGGGATCAAGATTGGCGTAACCCTTCAAGCCATCGTGGGGAATGGCTTTGAGTGCACCCGCCGCCAGGCCGCGTGCCAGCACACTGGAGGACGGCACCACCACGTCATAGCCACTGCCACCGGTCAGCAGTTTGGTTTCCAGCACTTCCGGCGCATCGAAGGTGTCGTAGCGCACATGAATGCCGGTCTCCTGCTCGAATCGCTGCAAGGTTTGCGGTGCCACGTAATCGGCCCAACTGTAGAGGTTAAGCACTTTCTCCTCGGCACTGGCCGACGCGGACACGACAAGAAACAACGCGGGTAAACACAGCTTGAACGTGGGAGCCATGACGAACACCTGACCATTGGAAGTGGTTGCAGGATGCCGCGTCGGATACATTGGTGAAATATCACGTTTATTAACCTGACATTACCCGGGAGTAATGTTTGATGCTCGGTCAACTCCACGATGTGGACCTGCAACTGTTGCGTCTGTTTGTCAGTGTGGTGGAGTGCGGCGGCTTCAGCGCGGCGCAGGGCGAGCTGGGCTTGAGCCAGTCGAGCATCAGCCAGCAAATGGCCAAGCTCGAGACTCGCCTCGGCTATCGGCTGTGCAGCCGTGGCAAGGGTGGCTTCAATGTCACGCCCAAGGGCGAGCAACTGCTCAACGCCACGCGCAGCCTGTTCGAGTCCATCGAAGCGTTCCGTCACCAATCCAATGGCGTGGCCGGTCGCCTGATCGGCGAAGTGCGCCTGGGCTTGTCCGAAGCGCTGGATCAATCGGTGCTGCACCGGGTCGCGGAGGCCATCCGACGCTTTCGCCAGCGCGACGAATCGGTGCGTATTGAGTTGATGAGTGCCATGCCCGGCGAAATGGAACGCCTGCTGCTGCAACAGCGACTGGATTTGGCGATCGGGTACTTCTCGCAGATCCAGAACGCTTTTGATTACCGCCAACTATTCAGTGAAACCCAGCATTTGTATTGCGCAGTCGGCCATCCTCTGTTCGCCGATGCAGCGCCGGATGACCAGGCCCTGCAAGCCTGCGACCGGGTCGATCACCCTTACCGCTTCCTGCGCAGTGACGAGCCGTTCCAGGGCAAACTGTGTTCGGCGCGGGCAGAACAGGTCGAAGGCACCCTCGCCTTTATTCTGTCCGGTAAGCATATCGGTTATCTGCCCAGCCACTTTGCCCGTGCTTGGGAAGACAAAGGACTGTTACGTGCGGTGCGCCGCGAGGAAATGAGTTTCGACGTGGCGTTTCATCTGGCCAGGCATCGGGCGCTGGTGCCGGGGGATGCGCAGAAAGCGTTTGAAGAGGATTTACTGGCGGCTTTTGCCTGAAGGTTCTTTTGCCGTGATCGGACCGTTCTGGCATCCTGCGCCTCCATTTTCCGACCCGGTCCCGCTTCCCGGCACGCAAACCACCATGACCTCCCCAGAAAAAACCCCGCGCAATAACGACCTGATCTACGGCCTCGACGACCGCCCTCACCTGACGGCTACCGTGTTCGCAGCCCTGCAACATGTGCTGGCCAGTTTCGTCGGCATCATCACGCCGACGCTGATCATGGGCAGCGCCCTCGGCCTGCAAAGCGAAATACCGTACCTGATCAGCATGGCGCTGTTCGTTTCCGGCCTGGGCACATTTGTTCAGGCGCGACGCTTCGGACCGGTCGGTTCAGGCCTGCTGTGCCTGCAAGGCACGAGTTTTTCGTTCATCAGCGTGATCCTCAGCGCCGGGTTCATGGTCAAGGCCCGGGGCGGCGGCACCGATGAGATTCTCTCGACGATCTTCGGCGTGTGCTTCTTCGCCGCGTTCATCGAAGTGGTGCTGAGCCAATTCATCGGCAAGCTGCGCATGCTGATCACCCCGGTGGTCACAGGCACCATCATCACCCTCATGGGCTTGTCGTTGATCAAGGTCGCGATGACCGACATTGCCGGCGGTTTCGGCGCGCCTGACCTCGGTGCAGCGAGCCATCTTGGCCTGGCCGCACTGGTGCTTGGCACTATCGTGGTACTCAACCGCGTGGACGTGCCGTTCCTGCGCCTGGGGGCAATCGTCATCGGCCTGACCCTTGGCTATCTCGTCGCCTGGCTGCTGGGGCACGTCGATTTCGCCAGCCTGCCTGCTGTGCCGTTGATGAGCGTGCCGGTGCCGTTCAAGTACGGCTTCTCTTTCGATTGGGTCGCGTTCGTGCCGGTGGCGGTGATTTTCCTGGTGTCGCCACTGGAAGCCGCCGGTGACCTGACCGTCAATTCGATGATCTCACGGCAGCCGGTCAAAGGCCCGGTGTACATTCGCCGGATCAAATCCGGATTGCTGGCTGACGGACTCAACTCGGCGATGGCCGCCGTGTTCAACAGCATGCCGATGGTGACCTTCGCGCAGAACAACGGCGTCATTCAGCTGACTGGCGTGGCCAGCAGGTACGTGGCGTTTTTCATCGCCGGCTTGTTGGTCGTGCTGGGGCTGTTCCCGATGATCGGCGCGGTGCTGCAGCTGATGCCGAAACCGGTGCTCGGTGGCGCTGAACTGGTGATGTTCGGCACGGTTGCCGTGGCCGGGATCAAGATCCTCGCCGAAGCCGGTCTGCATCGGCGCAACATGCTGATCGTGGCGATTTCCATCGGCATGGGTCTGGGTGTGGCCGCGGTGCCGGAAGTCTTGCGTGAGCTGCCGAAGGCGCTGCACAACATCTTTGAATCGCCGATCACCGTCGGTGCATTGTGCGCCATCGTTCTGAACATTTTCCTGCCGGAAGAATTCATCGAGCTGGAAGAAGACGATTTCGATCCTGAAGCGTCGATTTTGCAGGTCATGGAAAACCCGGATGTCCCGGCCAAGAGTGAACCCGCCAGACCTGCGGTTGTCGCACAGTTGAACAGCTAGGCAAATGCTCAAGGGCCGAGCCATTGCGGCTCAGCCCTTTTTTACTTGTGAGAGCACGTCCATGCGCAGCGTCCACGCCGTTATCCTTTCCCTGTTGTTACTCTCCCTCAGCGCCTGCGCCCTGCTCCCGAATCGCGATCCGCTGAACATCAACGTGGTTGGCATCGAACCTTTACAAAGCCAGGACATGGAGATCCGTTTTGCGGTGAAGATTCGTGTGCAGAACCCCAATGAGGGTTCGATCAGTTTCAACGGGGTGGCGCTGGATCTGGACATCAACGGCCAACCCTTCGCTTCCGGTGTCAGCGATCAGTCGGGTTCGATTGCGCGCTTCTCCGAAACCGTGCTCACGGTTCCCGTCAGCGTCTCGGCGTTCTCGGTGCTGCGCCAGACCTTCGGCTTGAGCAAGACGCAGACCCTGAACAACATGCCCTACATCCTGCGTGGCAAACTCGCCGGCGGCTTGTTCGGCACCATGCGCTTTGTCGATAGCGGCAAGCTCAGCCTGCCAGGGCCGACGACGGGCAGCCGGTAACGCTGAAGATGCAGAGGCTATGAAGCAAAGCGCACACCCGGTTTCGCTCGCTCATCCACCGTCAACTCGAACACATCCGGGCGCGCATAGTGCCCGACCACGTCGTAGTCGTAACGCGCGCGGATCAACTCGTCCGTGTCAATTTCGGCGGTCAGCAAACCGCGACCACCACGCAGCGGACCGGCCAAAATGTCGCCCATCGGCCCGACAATCACACTGCCGCCAGCAATCAATGGCCGGTCCGAAGGCCAATTGGCGACTTCCAGGCCCAAGGCCTGTGGCGAGTCCTGAACCTGACAAGCGCTGACCACAAAGCAGCGCCCCTCGTGCGCGATGTGCCGCATGCTGACTTGCCACATTTCCCGCTCATCCACCGTCGGCGCGCACCACACCTCCACCCCCTTGGCGTACATCGCTGTGCGCAACAGCGGCATCATGTTTTCCCAGCACACCACCGCCGCGACCCGCCCGACCTGGCTGTCGATCACCGGTAACGTCGAACCATCGCCCTTGCCCCAGATCAGCCGTTCGGTGCCGGTCGGCATCAATTTGCGATGCTTGCCGACCAGTCCCGCCTGCGGATCGAAATACAGCGCAGTGCAATACAACGTGCTGCCCGAGCGCTCGATGACGCCGATCACCAGGTTGGCGCCGGTACGCGCTGAAAGCCCGGCCAGCGCTTGCGTTTCCAAGCCCGGCACGTCGATGGCGTTGGCAAAATAACGGGCAAAGGCTTCGCGCCCTTCCGGCAGTCGATAGCCCAATTGGGTGCCGAAGCCTTCACCTTTCGGATAACCGCCGAGCAGCGCTTCGGGCATCACCACCAGGGCGGCGGCGGATTCGATGATCGCACTTTCATACGACAGAATTTGCTCCAGCGTGTCGGCCTTGCCGCCGGGCAAGGCGCCGATTTGCAGCGCAGCAACGATTGACTTGGGCATCACAGTAACTCCAGCGGGGTCAGATGTTGCTGATTCTGCGGCGACACGGGATCATGAATAAAGCCCAGTTAGCTGCTGAATGATATGAACCAAATGAATATCAGCGATATCGATCTCAATTTGTTGAAAGTCTTTGAAGCCCTGCACGAAGAGTCCAGTGCCAGTCGAGCGGCGCTGCGCCTTGGTGTCACGCAATCGGCGGTCAGTGCCGCATTGCGGCGGTTGCGTGAGGTGTATGGCGACCAATTGTTTGTCCGAACCGGCCGGGGCCTCGCGCCAACGCTCAAGGCCAATCAACTCAAGCCGGTGGTCAGCGATGCACTGAATAAATGCCGGCAGAGCCTGGCGATGGTCGATCCCACTACCCACCATTACGACGGACGCTCGGTGAGTATCGGCTTGTCGGATGATTTCGAGATTGCCTACGGGCGTCGGCTGATAGAGGAAATTGCCCGCTGCGCGCCGAAGTTGCGCCTGATCTTTCGCCAGACCCACAGCCAGATCGTCGCTCAGGCCTTGATGGAACGCAGCATCGATCTGGCGATTACCGCCGGCGGGTTCGCCGAACGCTTGCTGAGCCGTCAGGTGCTGGGGGAAGGAAGTTACTTGTGTCTGGTCGACCCGCTGAGCCTCAGCGAGGGCCAGCAGACCATCAGTCTGGAGGAGTTCGTCACCCGTGAGCACATCCTTGTGTCTTCGGGGGGCTTTATCGGCATTACCGATGAAGGGCTGGCGGCAGTGGGCTTGAGTCGCCGGGTGTGCGCCTCGACCACGCACTTTGCAGCACTGCCGCATCTGCTCAAGGGCAGTCAGGCGGTGGCGACCATTCCGGCTCACGCGGCCAGGAGCATTGCTGCGCTCAGCGGCCTGACATTGCTGCCTTGCCCCTTGGCATTGCCGCGCTATCCGATCGAGCTGGGCTGGCGTACCAGCACCCAACCAGACCCGGTGGTGCTGAAAGTGCGCGAGGCGATCGTGGCGAGTTTTATGTAGCGACTTACTTGTTGGCGGCCATCAGGCGATTGACTTCACTGCGCACCATGTTCGAGTACTCCGGTGGCGACATGCCGTCCAGCTCGGCACGAACCCACTCGGCCCACTTGCCTTTGCGTTTAGCACGTTCGCCAAACAAGCGCGCCGCTTCACCCTTGGCTTTGCCCAGGTTGTTTTGCCAGAGTTCGAACAGACGGGATTTTTCATCTTCAAGCGCAGCGCGCTCGGCGAGGGATTTGTCGGCCAGATTGAAGCTCATGGGATTTTTCCTGCTGCATAAAATAGGCGACATCTTACACTGTAGGATGAATCGTCCTGCGCTGGATTTCCTTGGAATCGGGCTGACGCGAGAAATCGCTGCAACTTTTTCCAGTGCCGAGGACTCCATTGTTCACTGTTCACCCACTGCAAGGAGTACTTCAATGGCCCGGAAAACCGCCGCACAGGCTGCCGATGAACAAATCAAGGATCAAGCCTTCAGCGAGCTTCAATCGCTGATCGAAGAGTCGGAAAAGCTGCTCAAAAGCAGTGCCTCACTGGTCGGTGAGGAAGCAGAGACATTGCGTGGGCAAATCGCCCTGAAACTCCAGCAGGCCCGGGATTCGGTGACCAGCGTACGCAACCGGACACTGCCTGCAGTCGAGGCCACTGAAACCTACATCGGCGGCCACCCTTGGCAGACGGTTGCGGTATCGGCGGGTTTCGGCCTTGTGGTGGGGATGCTCCTGGCACGCCGCTGATCATCAACCTGAACACAAAACCTGTGGGAGCGAATTCGCTCCCACAGGTTTTTCAGATCAGAGCCCTGCCAGCTCCCGCAGATCCGCCAGTGTCTGCTCATCGAGTGCGATGCCGTCGGCTTGCGACTTGGCCCGCTGATAGTGACGCCGATCACCCGGCAATCGCTTGAGCCCCACACCGTGCATCTGTCGCACCAACTCCTGACTGCGTTCGGCGAAGTTCTGCCCGGCGGCTTTGCTCGGGTCGATGACGATCAACAATTGACCGGTCCAGGGAGTCTTTGCGCCCGGGTGATTTTTCCAGTCGAACTCGAAAGAAAAATTACCCCCGGTCAACGCCGCCGCCAACAGCTCCACCATCATCGACAGCGCCGAGCCCTTGTGCCCGCCGAACGGCAACAACGCGCCACCTTCAAGAATCGCCTTCGGGTCCTGGGTCGGCTGACCGAGACTGTCCACGCCCATGCCGGGTGCCAGGCGCTCGCCCTTGCGCGCAGCGATCTGAACATCGCCGTGGGCGATGGCGCTGGTGGCCAGATCGAACACGATTGGCTCGCCGTCAGCCCGAGGGGCAGCGAAGGCAATCGGGTTGGTGCCGAACAATGGTCGATCGGCACCGTGGGGCACCACACACGTCATGCTGTTGACCACACTGAGCGCCACCAACCCTTCATAGGCAAAGGGTTCAACGTCCGGCCAGAGCGCCGCGAAGTGGTGGGAATTACGGATCGCCAGGACCGCGATGCCCGCGCTGCGAGCCTTTTCTATCAATAGTGGCCGAGCGGCAGCCAGGGCCGGTTGCGCAAAACCGTTTTTGGCATCGACCCGGACAAACCCCGAAGCCACATCCTCGACCGTCGGAACAGCCTGGCCGTCGACCCAGCCGCTCTTGAGCGTCGAGACATAGCCAGGCATACGGAACACGCCGTGGCTGTGGGCGCCGTCGCGCTCGGCACCGGCGCAGTTTTGCGCCAGCACCCGCGCGACATCGGCCGAAGTGCCGTGACGCAGGAATATCTTCTCAAGCAGTGCCGTCAGCTCATCGAGTGACAGGTTTTGCGAGACAACAGTAGACACATGTTCGTGTGGCGCAGACATCTGAAGCTCCAGACTAATTATTGGAGGGGGCTACAGCGTACGTAGAGCGCCGATTAACAACGCGCGGCGTATGCGCTGTCAACCCTTCGGTGGTGCCTGTTTGCATGAACATGGACCTGTCGTGCGTTAACTATCTACCACCCGTACCGCAGCCGCGGCTTTTAGTCTCGACGCTCCATCCATTGGCGCTCTGCGCAGTGCCTTGTTCGAGATTCGATAATGCCTGTACCTCCAGATCCACTGTTTTTCCCCGAAGCCCTGCAGTCCCCCGGCCGTTGGACTGAACTGGGCAATATCCACGGCCTGGCGCGCAAAGATTTCGAATGGTTCAAGCACATTGAACTCACCAGCCAGACCCTGCGCAGTCGTCAGTCACCACCGATGCTCGTCGAAAGAATACTGATAGGCACCTCCGACCAGGTACCGGTGCCTCTTGCCGGCTGTTTCGTGTTGAGCCCTTCTCCGGATACCAACGGGGCGATCGTTTATACACCCTACGCCGGCATTCAGAAGTTCTACAGCCGAGCAGCCTTGACCGAACACCTGGTACAAAAACTTGGCGACGCTGACGAGGACGATAACCTGCTGGCCTTCATGTCCCTTGCCCAGCGCAAGACGCTGGCGGAGGCTACCAGCGTCCAGGTGGCTTATCAGACGATCGATGGCGATGTATTCGAAGACCAGGGTGCTGCCATCCGCCAAAACCTGGCTGTGAATGATCAGGCACTCATCGACGAACTGGTTGCCCTGCCGTCCCTCGATTCATTGCTCGACACGATAATTGCCGACTTGCTGGCGAACACGCAGCCCGGGCTCGATCAGCGTCAGACCCGGGCAGATTTTTATCTCGACGCCACTGTCGGCCAGACGCAGAACACCTTTGAACGCTTGAGCAACTCCTTGTCACTGAAGGCTGCGGTGCTGTCCCATTACCGCAATCAACAGTGGCCAGCGGGTCAACATGTCGAGTTTTCTCACCCGCAGAAAAACGCCAGCAGTTCCGACCAGCAACATTGGCAAGCTGCGGTACTTAGCGCCTCCAGCAAACTGCTGCCCCTGCTTTTCCAGCGCTTGGAAGCCTACTGGGAAGCACCCGCGGCCGGTGACGGTGCAACGCGCCGGTCACTCTTCAGCAGGGCCCTGTGTCAGCAGGCACGAGCAGATATTTTGCTCAAGCGTGAGGCGAAGATCATCAGCCCCGACCAAAGCCGTGCCCTGCACACTTTGTTTCAACCAACCGCCACCACGCACACCGTTACCCTGGAGACGGTGCGCCTGTGGGAGCAGCAAGCCAACTTCGTGGAATTGGCGGGCTCGCTGATGATCAGCCACTCGACTGCCTACCTTTACACCCCGACCCAGGGATTACAGGTACTGAAAGACTATCAAGACTTGAAAGCGACGTTGATGAGCAAGTTCAGCGCCAGTGGTCACGAGGATGAACTCTATGGCCTGCTGAGTCTGGGCGAACGAAACAGCTTCATCGGATTCGATCAGCCGCAAGTCTCCGGAGAGGTCGTTTACGGCCCGATATTCACGGTACTGTTCGAGGCAATCATCACCAAACAACGGCAAAACATCGAATACGCCTTGCAGGTTTTCCGCCACAGCGACGGCACGGTGAACCTCCATGCCCTGTTCGACAAGGCGCTGGATATACGTTCGATGATCAGCGAACGCTTGCTCGCGCTCGGCACCGATGGTCGCTGGAGTACACAGCCAATGCTGGTGGGCAAGCAAAAACCCTCGGCGGTGCGCGGCGACACCGCGGCGGCCTACGTGAAAACTTTCACGGCTGTCGAAACACCGATCAGCACAGACTTCGCCGCCCAACCGATCACTTCACTGGCGTTGCAACGGCTCTATCTGGAGAAAATCAAACCGAAAATAGCCCATGCCCTGTCCGTCGGAGTTGGCGGGGAAGCCAGGCTGCGGGTGCTTGATAAAACCTTGCGGACGGCAGAACAGTCCATCGTCGACACGGTGTTCAACCCCGATCAACCGGATCGCAAAAGTCGCCGCGCACTCAATGGATTCCGGCCTGACGCCTACACGCTGATGATTGAATGCAGCGGACAGAAAGAGCTGCTGCCCTTGGCCAATTGCGTGCTGCTGACCGAGCGTGGCGGACTTGATAACCAACATTCGGGACGCGTCATTTTAAGGTCCCCGGCAGCAGGACTCGAGGTCTTTGATTCGCTCAACCGCGCGAAACAGGTACTGAACCGACGCCTGCTCGACCCTCGCATCCGTCTGGAGCTGCTGGAGAACCTGTCCCCCGCCCTGCGTCAATTTCATCAACGCTACTCAATCCACGCGTTGCGGCTGATCGAAGGCAACGTGATGGAGCACCTCACGCAATCATCCATCGAACACTTTCTGGCCACTTGTGAGCAGGTACGCTCGCGCAAGCTTGCGCAGGCCAAAGAGCGCAAGGCACTTGGCGAACTGACGAAAAACATCATCGACACCAACTTGCCCAGGGCCGCCAGTATCGCCAAAGCCATTTCACAACAGCAGTCCTTACCCGCCTGGCTGGGCATGGCGCCCGTCGAAGAGCAACAGTTGCACATCGAATTGCTGGAGCAGTACCGCAACAGCGTTACCGATGACAAAGACTATCTGCATGGAATACAGACGCTATCTGACTACACGCGCGAGCGGTTGAAGTCATTGCTTGCCAGCCGGTTTCCCGGGACGTCGCTCAGCCCTGACGACATCACAATCACCCCCAACCTGGCGTTGGCCGGCCCGCCTCTGGCCCTGACCGATTTCGCCCTCAATCACGTCAAGATTGCTCAAGGCACGGGCTTCAAGATCACATCAACCACGACCACCTCGCTGCCCGAGGGACTGAACCAGAGCGTTGTTCAACAGTTTTTGCAGTCCCTGAATATCGAGAGTGACTTTGCAAAACGGGTGGCGGATACATTGACCGGCGCTGACACTGAAGAGTGTAAACGTCGTTTTGCCCAACAGCTTCCTTGGCAGCTCTTGCAGCATGCTCACGCATTGAAGTTGCAACAGCGTCTTTCCAGCGAGGCATTCGATCTGGTCAGCCAAGTGCTCGATATGCCGGACGCCACCGCTCGAGCCTCGGTGGAAGGCGCGCACGCTATCGTCCGACCGCTCGAACTGATCAAGACAGCGGGGGCTGCTGCCATCAAAACCCTGGGACTGTATTTGATCAGCCCTGGTGCCGGCCATCACGGGCCGCATGTCCTGTATGCGCCATACTTTGCAGGCTCGGCTTTCAGCGAGTTTGAAAGCGAGGCCAAAGTCGTTGCGGCGATCAATACCCCCGGTTCATTCCAGGACCTGGTGATTCGGCGATTACCTGAAAACCAACAATCGATCTTCAGTAACCTGCTCAAGTCCACGATCGGCGAGGAAAGCGAAATCACCCTCGCCTCGTCTGCCATTGACGGCAATCTGTTGGATAGCTTGTTCAGCGACAATGCCAGCCTGTTGCAGCGAATGCTCGGCAGCCGATCGCTTGCCAACGGCCAGTCGGATTGGGAGGCCGTCAAACATCTGTTCAGCTCCGGTCTCAAATTGGCGTCCGGTCTGTTGCCGGGCAAACTCGCCTATGTGCAGTTCTTATGGCAAAGCTTCAAGGATTTCAAAGCCTCCGCCGAAGCGTTGCAGGACCACCATTGGACGCGGGCCTTGCAGGCGTTTATTGCCGGTACGGTACAAATGGTCTCCTTGGGGCGTTTGTCGCTCGAGAATGAACAGCTGACATTGCAGGAATCCAGCGAAACAACACCGGTCATCACCGCCGTGACTAAACCGAAATGGTCTGAGATCAAACTGACGTCTGCCTCACGCACTCAATTGCAAACCTTCGAAGCGTCGACCGTGTCCCTGAAAGATCTGAGCAAAAATGCCGTCGATGGCACCTACCTCAATTCAGTCGACAAACACCGTTACGCGCCCATCGCCGGCAAGGTCTATCGCGTCGATAAACCCGCTGCGGTCTGGCAAATCCTCAATGCCAGCCACGACGGGCCCTATCTGGCGAGCACATCGACCCGGCAATTGGTGCTCGACCCCGACGTGCACACCGTGCATTACGGAAAAGCCCTGTCAAAAATGCGTAACGACTATGTGGCGAGCCTCGAAGCCAGGCTGGTACTGAACATCGAAGCGCGGGGCATGGCAGCCATCCGCGCCAATCATCCGGAAAAGGCCCGCATGATTGTGCAGGCCATCGACCTGGCGCGCTATTACGCCTTCAACAGCCTGCACAATCTGGCGCAACAAAGGCAACTCACCAGTGGCACGCGCCTCGACACCTTTCTCAAGCGTTTTTTTGATGTCAGCGCCGTCGACACCGCCCTGCTCGATAAAATCAAACAGGCGATACTGCCGGTGTGTACGGCACTGGTGGATCCGGACGAAGACTTGATGAACACCGAGCGCTTTGTCGTCGGTTCGAACAAATACCAGCAAGCCAATCTGATCGCGTTCGTGGTCAATGATGACGCAAGCAACCATGTGCATTTCACTGAAAGGTTCTTCGATCAACAACTGGACTGGTACAAGTCCTGTCTGACTGAACCCTTTGATGTCGATGGTCACAGCCAGGCAGCCACGCTGATTCACGAATTTTCCCATCAGTTTTCAAAAACCCTGGATATCGCGACCCTGGAGGCCCGGCGGCCATTTCTCGATCTTGTCGCACCGATCACCGGTTACGGCCGGGCAATGAAGCAAAGTCAGACGAAGTTTCAGCGGGAGGCGTTGTCCCTGAGCACCCCGAAGGAGGAACTCTTCGCACGCTGGAACAGTCGCTTGCAGTCATGGATAAGCCTGGATTCGATCCCGGGTTCGACTCACATTGGCAAGGAAATCCTCACTATTGCGGGCACCCGTACCATGGCAGCAGCCCGCGATGCGTTCCTGGATCCGAGTAACGCAGAGAAACGGATCGACATCATTTTGCGCAATGCCGATTCGATTGCCTTTCTGATTTGTGAAATGGGGCGGCAGCTCGACCCGCTTCCATCCACTTCCAACACGTCAGCCTGATCTATTAAACATGCGCAGATCCGCCGGGTCTGCCCGTGAATGTTTTTTCACACTGACGACGAATAAAACCTGGCGTCCCCGTGTTTACGGGCATCCCGGTAAAAATAAACGCTCTTTGATGGTTAATTGCCATGACCGATGTTTCTCGCCGGCCGCCCTCAAGGTTAGAATGGCGCAAATCAGGATGAGTCAATGACCGACCACTCTCTCTCCCAAGACGAATACGACGCCATCACCGATGCCGCAGCGCATTGGTGCATGCGCTTGCACGCCGAAGACTGCACCGCGCAGGAGCGTCTGGCGTTCGAGCAGTGGCGCAGTGCACACCCGCTTCATGCCTTCGAGTACGAAGCCATGCTGGAAATCTGGGATGTCGCGGGGGATTTGCCTCGTCCAGAGCCTGCTGTCGTCGTGCCGATGGTGCCCGTCAAGTCACAGTCTCCATGGCGCACCGTTGGCATGGCCGCCGCCGTCTGTGCACTGGCACTGCCGCTGGCGGCCTACAGCGGCTGGAATCTGGGCTGGCTGCCCAATTCATACCAGCACTTTGAAGCGACCAACAACATACGCCAGGTCACTTTGAATGACGGCAGCAAAGTCGAACTGAACCTGGGCAGCGAGCTGACCTACAGCAATTACAAGGATCGTCGTCAGGTCACTCTGAAAAAGGGCGAAGCGTTTTTCAGCGTCAGCCATGACACTGGCCACCCTTTCGTGGTCAAGGCGGCTGAAGGCAAGATCCGCGTCACCGGTACCAGGTTCAATGTCTGGATGTATGAAGACCAGGTCAAAGTGAATCTGATCGAAGGATCGGTGCTGGTCAGCAGCAATGATGACCTGCCGGGAGATGGTTTGAGGCTTGGCCCGTCGATGCAGGCCAGTTACCGCCAGGGCGATTACATTCCGCAGATCAGCCAGACCTACGACAACGATAACGCGTTGGCCTGGCTCAACGGCAAGTTGGTACTCGATGACCTGGCACTCAACGATGCGTTGCCATTGATCAACCGCTACCTGGAAAACCCGTTGATGGTTGCCGACCACAATACCGGCGCGATCCGGATTGGGGGTATCTACAACATCAAGGAACTCAATAGCCTGGTGGCCACCCTGCCCAAGGTGCTGCCGGTCTACCTGACCCGCAACAAAGAGGGCAACCCGGTCCTCAACTCCATCCCGCAACAACCGCCGAAAAGCTGAAAGGCCGCATCCTTTGCCGAGTGCGGCCTTTCATTCAACGGTTGCAGCGGTGTTTACTGTGCCGCCACCTTCCCGGTTCTTTCATCCTGCTCGCGCAGGGTCATGGCCTGATAGTGCGGATCGGCCTGGATCTGTTGCTCGGTGAACGGCAGCACACTCAACTGTTTTTTCGAAAATGCCTCAGTCTGATCCCGCGCGTACTTCGAAGACGGGTCACTGGAGAGCGAGAACGCCAACACACCTTTGGCCTGCGGACCGTTCTCATCGAACGTCACCACCTGCAAGTAGCTGGTGCCGCTGACAACTTCGCGTTTGCCGTCGCTGCGGGGCACACTCTGGATGGCGTTGTAGACGCCCAATGTTCCCGGCCCACCGTGAATCGGCGTTTGCTGGCCACCGCTGCTGACGACTTGAACATCACCCCAGCGCGTGGCCTGCTTCAGCCCGGAGGCGTTGACCTGCTCCACCGAGGCCAACATCGCCTGGCGCAGCGCTTGCACCACGTGCGGACGATCGAGCGCCAAACCCCGTGGCGTGTGTTGCGGGTCTTTGGGATCGAACGCTACACGCCAGACATCCGGCATTTGCTGCAAAGCTTCCATGACATTCTGGAAGTGTACGAAGCCCAGGCCACTGTCCAGATTTGCCTTGCGGTCCCAGGCCTTGAAACTGGCGCACAGCGGGGCCAGCGTTTTCGCATCGGTGCCAAGACCATCGGCGCAGAACTGCAGCAGGTCCGGCATCACTAGTGCGGCCTGATAGACCTGATCATCCATCACCATGTGTTGCAGATCCTGCGCGCTGAGCGTTCCCGCCTGGGTCAGTCTGCCCAACCGTTGCAGGGCGAATCGCGCACGCAAACCCAATGGCTGATTGTCCTGGCTGATCAGCGGCGAGAAACCGGTCAACGGTTGCGCCGGGTTGGCCATCCAAGCCGAATCATTGGAATGCTGCACAAAGTCCTTGCGCAACAGTTGCGGCAGCTTGTCTGCTGCATAAATGCCTTTCTGCGCGGCCCGCGGGTCAATGTCCCACGCGCACGCACTGTTCGAACCGTCGAGAATGATCATTTCCAGACCGATACGCGGATCGCTGCACTGCGCCAGTTTCTCGGCACTGACGTTGGGCACCACCGACAGATTCATGTACAGGGTTTGCCCCTTGTCATCCGCCGCCAGCGTATTGACCCAAGGGATGCCCTGGATCTTGTTGACACTGGCCTGAAACGCTTCAAGGCTATCGGCGCGATTCATCGCGTACCACTGGGCCAACACCCGATCGTTATCCAGGTTGGCATCACGCAGGCTGTAGGCAAACTGGTTATCCCAATCCAGTTTGCCGGGCCATTGCACGATCGGGCCGAACTGCGAGCTGTACACCACGTGGGAAATGGCTTTGATCGTTCCATCGGCTTGCTTCACATCGACGGTCAGTGCTTGCCTGTGCATCGGCAGTGACTGGCCGTCGAGCAGATAGCGGGTCGGATCCTTTGGATCGAGTTGCAAGCGGTACAGGGTGAAATGCTTGGACGTGTCCACGGTGTGGGTCCAGGCCAAATGCCGGTTGAAACCGATATTGATCAACGGCAGGCCCGGCAATGCAGCCCCCATCACATCCAGTTTGCCCGCAATAGTCAGGTGCATCTGATAGAAACGCATGCCGCCGACCCACGGAAAATGAGGGTTTGCCAACAACATGCCACGGCCGTTGAAGGAGCGCTCGCTGCCCACCGCCACCGCATTGCTGCCGCGGTCGAGGGCAAAACGCTGCAGGCGCGAAGCAGCCAGCTGAAATGACGCGCGCTCACCGGCATGGGTGGCGACGGCAGTCGGGGGTGTCGCCCCCGCCACCGCCTCGGCAAATTGCCCGATCCCCCCTTCGACCAACAGCCGTCGAGTCAACTTGACCAGGTCCGTGGTGGTGATTTCCCGCACCCAGTCGCCCTGACATTGCGCCGGTAGCCCCTGCCCTCGGCTTTGCGACAGGAATCGGTTGTAGCCGGCCACATAACCTTCCATCAGTTCGCGCACTTCAGGGGTTTGTGCCCGCCAGAACCCGCTGACCGCCTGCTCTGTGTTCAAGCCATTGAAAAACAAGTCGCTGGCCAGGTTTGCTCGCTCTTCCAACGTGAATTGATCAGGGCCGAAATAACGCGAGCGTTGACCGTTCACCGTGACGATCTCATTCGCCAGCAAACACAGGTTATCCTGAGCGTAGGCATAGCCGATGCCATAACCGAGCCCTCGCTCGTTTTCGGCACGAATGTGCGGAACACCGAACGTGGTCCGGCGGATATCGGCACTCGCCTGCTCAGGCTGGCTGCGTGCATTCGCCGCGAGACTGAGCCCCAAGAACAAACCTGCCAGGCTCAACCTGGTTAACTGGCTGGAAATAATCACACTCGCTCCTGATCGAAAAACAATGGTCACAGTTCTGCGTACTGACACGCACTGCGCATCCTTTCAGGGACGAAGCAAACGACAAAAATTTAGGAGAATGAACTGCCATCCAGAGGCGCCCGACAGAGCGGTGACGTAATGACGACGAAATTTCTACATTCAAGTCTTCATTATTTGGGTCGCTCATACGTCTTGTTATGCAAGAGCGCCCCATTTTTCCTGATCAGGCTCTGAAAAGGAGTTTTGCAATGTACAACTCGCATCTGCCAACGGACGGTAGCAACGCGCCAAAGAGCACCTCCATTGGGGTCGGCGTTTTCGACCAGCGTACCGAGCGCAATGGCAACGAGAGGATTCGCTTCCTGCTCAAAAGCTTTGGCTTGCGAACGAGTCTGATTCGCCTGAAAGTCATCGACGCTTTGCTGACAGCCGCCGAAAGCGACCGCAGCCTGGGCGTGCGCGGTGTACACAGTCATTTGCTGGAACTGGATATTCCCCTGTCCTTTCTGAGTGTGCGCGAGGTGTTGAAACGTCTGTGCAGCGAGGGCGTGATCGTCCTCAACCCGGACAAAAGCTACAGCCTCGACCCACGGGCCGCCGCGGTGCTGCACAACGATTGATCAAGTGGCCTTGAGCCTCACGGCTCAGGGCTTCACCTTGCGACGCATCACGCCATTGATCACGACCACGACCACCGCCACGCCGATGGCGATGTACTGGAACAGTTTTTCACTGATGACACCGGTGTTCTGCAAATACGAAAGGCCAAACATGATTCCCAGGACCACCAGGGAGATCAGAATCGAATATTTCAAACGTTGCGACTGGGTCATTGCAGTTCCTGAATCTGAATAAGTGTGTGCGCTGTGTACCCGATTGCTGCCAGATCCCTGCCGTTCAGTGGGGATGGGCGTTGCAACCGGGGCCACATGTTACATCAACTGCCTGAGCGTCGCCCCGGCTGACAAATTTGTCATGCCGCCCTCATCTGCCTGACAGCCTTGATCTACGATAATAGGGCTGCACTGCGCCGTAGTACTTTGAAACAAACCATGAATGCCTGCCCGGAAAAACCGGTCAGAATGCGTTTTTTCGCCCGCAATCCGAGACTTGACCCGTCATGCGAAACTCTCTGCGTCTGGCTGCCTTGAGCGCCCTGTTCATTTCTTCCCTGGCCCAGGCCGCTGACCTGATCCCGATCGAAGTCCACCGCGACGCCAATTGCGGCTGCTGCAAAAAATGGATCACTCACCTGGAAGCTAACGGCTTCAAGGTCGAGGACCACGTCGAAGCCAACATGAGTGAGTTCAAGCAACAGCATGGCGTACCGCCGCGTCTGGCGTCTTGCCACACCGGGCTGGTCAACGGCAAATTCGTTGAAGGCCATGTCCCGGCCGATCAGGTGCTGGCCCTGAGCAAACGCGACGACCTGCTGGGCGTGGCCGCGCCCGGCATGCCCATGGGCTCGCCCGGCATGGAGATGGACGGCATGAGCGATGCCTATCAGGTGATCGGCCTGAAAAAGGACGGCACGGATGTGGTCGTGGCCGACTACCCGGCCCATTGATTTTCGGCGCCTATATCGGTTTGTTCCTGGCGGCATTTGGTGCCGCGACCTTGTTGCCGTTGCAGTCCGAAGCCCTGCTGGTGGGCTTGCTGCTCAGCGACAAATACTGGCTATGGGCATTGTTGGCGGTGGCGACACTGGGCAATGTCCTCGGCTCGCTGGTGAACTGGTGGTTGGGCCGCGCCGTTGAACGCTACCGTGACCGGCGCTGGTTCCCGGTCAGCCCTGCTCATCTGGAAAAAGCCCGTATCCACTATCAGCGCTACGGACATTGGTCACTGCTGCTCAGCTGGCTGCCGATCATCGGCGACCCGCTGACGCTGGTGGCCGGTGTGTTGCGTGAGCCGCTGGGGCGATTCCTGCTGATCGTGACCCTGGCCAAGGGCGCCCGCTATGGCGTACTGGCATTGGCCACTTTGGGCTGGATGGGTTGAACCAACCGTGGTGGCGATTGCCTGTTTAATGTCGCCCTAATCATGCCGATCCAGGATCGGCGGATTTCCAATGGAGTTCACCCATGCCCTTGACCCGCTCACACTGGTTTGCCGGCCTGCTGCTCACCGCCGCACTGCCGGCCCTTGCCGCTGAAGGCCCGGCGTACGGTCCTGAATTACAAGGTTTTGCATACCCTTACACCGTCAAACACTTTGCCTTCCAATCCCAGGGCAAATCCCTGCAAATGGGTTACATGGACGTCGCCGCCCATGGCAAGGCCAACGGGCGCAGCGTGGTGCTGATGCACGGCAAGAATTTCTGCGGGGCCACCTGGGAAACCTCGATCAAGGCACTGAGTGACGCCGGTTACCGGGTCATCGCCCCGGACCAGATCGGTTTCTGCACATCCAGCAAGCCTGACCACTATCAGTACACGTTCCAGCAATTGGCGAGCAACACCCAGCAATTGCTCAAAGCCCTCGGCATCCAGAAAGCCACCCTGCTCGGCCACTCTACCGGTGGCATGCTCGCCACCCGCTATGCGCTGCAGTATCCCGATCAGGTTGAACAACTGGCGATGGTCAATCCCATCGGCCTGGAAGACTGGAAGGCCCTCGGCGTCCCGTACCGCACCGTCGATCAGTGGTACGAACGTGAGCTGAAGGTCAACGCGCAGGGCATTCATGATTATCAGCGCAGCACCTATTACGACGGGCGCTGGAAACCGGAGTTTGATCGTTGGGTAGACATGTACGCCGGTCTGGCCAAAGGCCCGGGCAAGGCTCAGGTCGCATGGAACTCGGCACTGATCTACGACATGATCTTCACCCAACCGGTGTATTACGAGTTCAAGGACTTGAAGATGCCGACCCTGTTGTTGATCGGCACGGCCGACAGCACCGCCATCAACAAGGACCTCGCTTCACCCGAGGTCAAGGCGAAGATCGGCCGTTACGACGTACTCGGCAAGCAGGTGGCAAAACTGATTCCCCAATCGACACTGGTCGAATTCCCCGGCATGGGCCACGCTCCGCAAATGGAAGAACCGGCGCAATTCCACAAGGCCCTGCTCGACTGGCTGAACAAAACCAACCCTGTGCGTTAATTGAGGCAAGGCTGAAGGCGGTGCCGATGACGCTGATTGGCGATTCGTGGGGTCAGCCCGTTCGTGTACTCAACGGATACCGCGTTATCGTTCATCGCGAGCAAGCTTTGCTCCTACTGAAGCGACCTGTAGGAGCAAAGCTTGCTCGCGATGAGCCCCGTACTCATGGCGACCACCCAAGAGCCTGCACTGCAATGGTGCATTGCCGCTGTTCACAGACGCACACCGATGTGACAGTACTGCTTCATTTCCTGACAAAACTGCAAAAAAACCTGCCCTTCGTCGGTGCGTAAGCCCTCAAATCCGGCACGCTCGTACCTCGTCAACCGATTGTCGAACAATTTTGCCATCTGCACTTTACCGCTCTAACTTCTGGCCTAGACTCATTTTCGGGGGGTAAAACCAGTCGGTCACAAAGTGGGAAAAAAGTCGAAACTTTTGCTACGCGTGGTCGGTCGACTAAAAGGAAGCTGCGATGCGACTGGTGCAATCCTTGCAATGGCTACTCCACCCATCTTGCTACAGCGCATTGGGCAGCGCTTGCTCACTGATGCGCAGCGCTTCAGCGCCCGGCCACAGGATTTGGCCACGAAACACCGTCTGCCAGGCCTAAGAAGATCAACAACGCGGGAGATTCATATGATTAGTGCGGCTTTAGATGTTCAGGGAGAACGTGCTCATCAGCATGTCGGCGAATCAAGCACTGTGAGTGCACCGGCTTCCCAATCGATCAGCGTTCCCGGCACCAAGACACTGGCTCCCGTGGCCAGCCGAAATCCGAACAAGAAAAAAGTCTTGTTCGTGACCTCGGAAATCGCCGATCTGGTGAAAACCGGAGGTTTGGGCGACGTTTCCGCTGCACTGCCCCGCGCCATGGCGCACTTGCACGATGTACGGGTTTTGATTCCGGGTTACCCGCAAGTGCTGCACAGCGAAAATCCGATTCACATCATTGGTGAGCTTGGCGGTCATGCCGCATTGCCGCCGTGCAAGATCGGGCGCATGGACATGCCCGATGGCTTGGTCATTTACGTGTTGATCTGCCCTGAACTCTACGAGCGCGAAGGTTCGCCTTATGGCGCCAACAATGGCCGCGACTGGCCGGACAATCACATTCGTTTCGCCCGCCTCGGTCTGGCCGCTGCCGATATCGCCGCCAACCTCGCCCAAATCCACTGGTGCCCGGACCTGGTGCACGCCCACGATTGGCCGGCCGGCCTGGCGCCTGCCTATATGCACTGGCGCGGGCAGCGTACCCCGACGCTGTTCACCATCCATAACCTCGCCTATCAAGGCGTGACCAGTCTGGGTTCCTGCCCGGAACTGGGTATTCCCCATCACGCACTGCAACAGGAAGGCATGGAGTTCTACGGCAAGATGTCGTTCCTCAAGGCCGGCATGGCCTACTCGAGCCACATCACCACCGTCAGCGCGACCTACGCCCAGGAAATCACTACACCGGATTTCGGCTGCGGTCTCGACGGCTTTCTCGCCGCCAAGACCCAGCAAGGTTTGCTCAGCGGCATTCCCAACGGTATCGATGAAAGCTGGGACGCCGCCACTGACGCGCACTTGCTCTGCCCGTTCAGCATCGGTGACTGGGACGGCAAGGCCGCCAACGCCGCCCATGTACGCGAGTTGTTTGGCCTCGACGACTCCGAAGGTCCGCTGTTTGCCGTGGTTTCACGTCTGGTTTACCAGAAAGGCCTGGACCTTACCGAAGCGGTTTCCGAATACATCGTCAAATCCGGTGGCCAAATCGCGATCATCGGTCGTGGCGAGCCGGAAGAAGAACAAGCGATGCGCGAGCTGGCCTTGCGGTTCCCCGGGCAGGTCGGCGTGCGCATCGGCTTTAACGAAACCGATGCCCGGCGCATGTTCGCCGGCAGCGATTTCCTGTTGATGCCTTCACGCTATGAACCTTGCGGCCTGAGCCAGATGTACGCCCAGCGCTTCGGCTCCCTGCCGGTGGCGCGCAATACCGGGGGCCTGGCCGACACCATTGAAAACGGCGTGACCGGTTTCCTGTTCGATGAATCCACGGTCGAGAGTTATCAGGAGGCCCTGAGCCGCGCGTTCAAGGTCTTCGCATTTCCGGACTTGTTGCACGCCATGCGTTGCCGAGCCATGGCAGCACCGTTCAACTGGTGCAAAGCCGTCGAACCCTATGCCGAACTCTATGAACAACTGGTGGCCAAGGCCTTGGGGAAATCGCACAAACAATAAGAGGTTTTGCAAATGCCGTTACGGACCCTTGAGACCTGGCCCCACGGCGCAATCAAGCTGGACGCAGAACAAACGCGATTCGCGTTGTGGGCGCCAGATGCGTTTTACGTCAGTGTCGAATTGGAAAATGGACAATCCTTGCCGTTGATGCCCCAGGCCGACGGCTGGTTCGTGATCAACACCCGTTGCCCGGCGGGAACTCGCTATCGCTACAACATTGATGGCGAGATAGAGGTGCCTGACCCGGCCTCCCGTGCCCAGTCTGGTGGTATCGACCAACCCAGCGTGGTGGTCGATCCGCTGGCTTATCAATGGCAGAACAGCGCCTGGCAGGGGCGACCGTGGCACGAAGCGGTGATCTACGAGTTGCACGTAGGTCTGCTCGGCGGCTTTGAGGCGGTCGAGCAGCATCTGTCGCGCCTGGTCGAACTGGGCGTGACCGTGATCGAATTGATGCCTATCGCGCAATTTCCCGGAGCGCGCAATTGGGGTTACGACGGCGTGTTGCCGTACGCGCCGCAAGCTTCATACGGGACGCCCGAACAACTCAAGCACTTGATCGACACGGCCCACGGCCATGGTCTGGCGGTGATTCTCGACGTGGTCTACAACCACTTCGGGCCGGACGGCAATTACCTGCATCGCTACGCCAAAAGCTTCTTCCGCGAGGACAAGCACACGCCGTGGGGCGCGGCGATCGACTTCCGGCGGCGCGAGGTGCGGGATTTCTTCATCGACAACGCCTTGATGTGGTTGATGGAGTACCGCTTCGACGGTTTGCGCCTGGACGCGGTGCATGCCATAGAGGACCCGGACTTTCTCCAGGAGCTTGCTCAACGGGTGCGCCAGCAGACGGACCCCGCGCGACATATCTGGCTTACCGTGGAAAACGAACACAATCAGTCGAGCCTGTTGGAAAAAGGCTACGACGCGCAGTGGAACGACGATGGCCACAATGCGCTGCACGTGCTGCTGACCGGCGAAACCGACGCTTATTACGTCGATTACGCGAACAACCCTACGCAACAACTGGCCCGCTGCCTCAGCCAGGGTTTCGTGTTCCAGGGCCATATCAACCGCCATGGCGAACCCCGTGGCGAGCCCAGCGGTCATTTGCCGCCCAGCGCTTTCGTACTGTTCCTGCAGAACCATGACCAGATCGGCAACCGGGCATTCGGCGAGCGCCTGCACCAATTGGCCCATCCCGATGCACTGAAAGCTGCAACCGTATTGCTGCTGCTTTCGCCGATGATTCCGCTGATGTTCATGGGCGAGGAATTCGCTGCGCAGCAGCCGTTTCTGTTTTTCACCAGTCATCACGGCGAGTTGGCACAGCTGGTACGGGAAGGAAGGCGCAATGAGTTTGCTGCCTTCAGCGCCTTCGCCGATCCGCATAGACGCGAGCAGATTCCCGATCCCAACGACCCGCAGACCTTCAAAGCGTCACGGCCGAATCTGGCGCACAACCAGACTTCGCCGATGCACGCCTTGTATCGCCAGCTGTTGCAGATCCGCCACCAGCAGATCATCCCGCGCCTGCCCGGCACCCAGGCCCTGGATGCCGACGTCCTGGGCGTCGGTGCAGTCAGCGCGTCCTGGCGGTTGGGCGACGGCAGTTTGTTGCACATTGACCTGAACCTAAGCGACACGCCTGTACTCCACACTGCGTCGGCCAGAACTTCGTTGCTGTTTGAACACCCGCCCCGGTCCGCCAGTTTGCTCGACCGAGGCACTCTGGCTCCGTATTGCGCGCTTGTCAGCCTCACGGCCGCAGCCCCTTTGCTACCCCCGATGGAGAGCGCCAATGAGTGATGCGCAACTGGAAATCCTTGCAAGCCGGGCGGGCCTGGCAGTCGACTGGATCGACGCCAATGGCCGCCCGCAAAAAGTCGCCCCCGCAGTGCTGCGCAATGTCCTCACCGGTCTTGGTCACCCGGCCGGAAGTGCCCAGGAAATCGACGCCAGCCTGCAAGAGCTGCAACAGGTACAAGACACCCTGCACCTGCCACCTTTGATGACCGTGGACGTCGGCAGCGGGCTCGACCTGGCCCGCTACTTCCAGCCGGAAACGCCCTGCGAAGTTCACTTGGAAGACGGCTCCCGCCTGCATCTGAAACTGGATGCCGAGGCGATTCTGCCTGGGTTGATCCCGGTGGGTTATCAGCACGTCACCATCGACGGACAAACCTTTACCCTGGCCGTGGCCCCTGAGCGCTGTTACAGCGTCGGCGATGCGGTCGACAGTCCGATCCCCCGCGCCTGGGGCCTGAGCGTTCAGTTATATGCCTTGCGACGAGCCGGCGATGGCGGATTCGGTGATACCCAGGCGCTGGAAGATCTGGCACGGGTCGCCGGTGAGCGCGGCGCCGAGGCCCTGGCGATCAGTCCGCTGCATGCGATGTTCAGCAACGATACCGAACGCTACAGCCCTTATTCGCCCTCCAGTCGTCTGTTTCTGAACAGTCTGTACTGCGCGCCGGGGAGCATTCTCGGCGAACGGGCCATGCGTGCCGCTATCGATGCCACCGGTCTGGGCGCCGAGCTCAAGGATCTTGAGGCGTTGCCGCTGATCGACTGGCCCGCCGCCGCGGCAGCCAAACACAAACTGTTGCAGGCGCTGTACGAAGGCTTCGTACAAGGCGAGCACCCGTTGCACGCCGACTTCAGCAGTTTCCGCCACGCCGGTGGCGAAGCCCTGGAAAACCATTGCCGCTTCGAGGCCATCCAGGAAACACGGGCCGCCAATGGAGAAAGCCTCGACTGGCGCCAGTGGCCGGAACAATGGCGCAATCCGCGCAGCGCCGCGCTGGCTGAGTTCGCTGAGGAGAATGCCGGACGCATCGGCTTCTTCGCCTTCTGCCAATGGCTGATCACCCGCTGTCTGGAGCGTGCACAAGCCGCTGCCCGCAGCAGTGGCATGAGCATCGGCCTGATCGCCGATCTGGCGGTGGGTGCCGATGGCGGTGGCAGCCAGGCCTGGAGTCGTCAGGATGAATTGCTTGCCGCGCTGACGGTCGGCGCGCCACCGGACATTCTCAATCGCACGGGCCAAGGCTGGGGGATTTCGGCATTTTCGCCCGAAGGTCTGGTACGCAACGGCTTTCGTGCCTTCATCGAAATGTTGCGGGCCAATTTCGCCCACGCCGGCGGACTGCGAATCGACCACGTCATGGGCCTGCAACGTTTATGGGTCATCCCTAACGGCGCACCGCCTGCCGACGGCGCCTACCTTTACTACCCGATTGACGACTTGCTGCGTCTGCTGACGCTCGAATCCCATCGTCACAAGGCCATCGTCCTCGGCGAAGACCTGGGCACAGTGCCCGAGGGCCTGCGGGAAAAACTCAGCGCCCGCTCGATGCTGGGCATGCGTGTGTTGCTGTTTGAACAGGACAACACCCATTTCAAACCGATCCTCGACTGGCCGGACAATGCCCTGGCGACCACCAGCACCCACGACCTGCCGACCCTCAATGGCTGGTGGCA